>JAUIAI010000068.1 GCA_030425615.1 Gammaproteobacteria bacterium | reverse complement strand
TGAGAGACATGGATCGGACTCCTGGTTCAGAGGTTGGGAGGAGAGGCGGCCCGCTTTGTCTACGGACTCTTCAATCGCCACAAGACGCATGGTAGACATTGCCTATTATTAGGTCCAATTGATTGTTCTAAATCTATTGATTGATACTGACAATGGAGAGCCGGATGAAGTTCTACGACTGCAGCACTGCCCCGTCGCCGAAGCGGGTGCGCATGTTCATCGCCGAGAAGGGACTCGACATCCCCACCGTGGAGATCAATCTGCGCGAGCAGCAGCAACTGACCCCGGAGTTTCTGGAGGTCAACCCGCATGCGACCGTGCCCGTGCTGGAACTCGATGACGGTGCACGGCTGGTGACCACGGCCGGCTGCCGGGCCTACCTGGAGAGCGCCCACCCCGAGCCGCCCCTGATGGGGCGCACACCGCTCGAGCGCGGCCAGGTGGCCGACCTGATCTCACGCATCGAGACGGACGCACTGGGGGCGGTGGCCGAGTGCCTTCGCAACACCGCCAAGGCCATGAAGGACCGCGGCCTGACCGGCCCGGTGAACTACGCCCAGATCCCGGAGCTCGGCGCTCGGGGCAGGGCCCGGGCCGAGCGCTTCTTCCCGCAACTCGACAGACTGATCGGCGACAAGCCCTATCTGGTGGGCGACGTCTTCACGGCGGCCGACATCGACGCGTTCATCTTCGTGGGCTTCGTCAAGTGGATCAAGGTGGACATCCCGGCCGACTGCAGGAACGTGGCGCGATGGATGGAGTCCGTCAGCAGCCGGCGTAGCGCGGGCGTCTGAGACCGTCAGGACGACGACCCGGACTCAGCGACGGGCGCCGCTCACCCGCCAGATCACGTTGCCGACGTCGTCGGCCACCAGCAGCGCCCCGTCACCGGCGATGGCCACACCGGCCGGACGCCCGCGCGCCTGTTCGTCGCCGTTCAGGAAATCCACCAGGACGTCGACCGGCGGACCGCCGGGTCGGCCGGCCTCGAACGGCACGAAGATCACCTTGTAGCCGCTGCGCGGTTCCCGGTTCCAGGAACCGTGCTGACCGACGAACGCGCCGTTGCCGAAACGCTCCGGCAGCGCTGCGGCTCCGCCGGAGAACGCAAGGCCCAGTGACGCCGTGTGTGCGCCCAGGGCATAGTCGGGCACCAGGGCCTCGGCCACCAGATCGGGGCGCTGCGACTGCACGCGTTCGTCCACATGGCTCCCGAAGTAGCTGTACGGCCAGCCGTAGAAGCCCCCCTCGCGCACCGATGTGAGGTAGTCGGGCACCAGGTCGCTACCGATCTCGTCGCGCTCGTTCACGGTCGTCCAGAGCACCCCGCTGGTCGGTTCCCAGGCCAGCCCGTTGGGGTTGCGCAGCCCGGTGGCGAAAGTCTCGAGCTCGAAGGACTCCAGATCCAGCCGGTGAATCGCGGCCCGGCCCTCCTCCGCCGCCATGCCGAACTCCGCCACGTTGCTGTTGGAGCCCACGGTCACGTAGAGAACGCGTCCGTCGGGACCCGCCAGGATGTTGCGGGTCCAGTGACGGTTGATCGGTCCGGCCGGCAACTCCGCCACCGTCTCGGGCTCCCGGGTGATTTCCGTCTGTCCGGGCCGGTACGGCACGCGCACCACCGCGTCCGTATTGGCCACGTACAGATGATCGCCGACGATCGCCATGCCGAACGGAGAGTGAAGGCCCTCGAGCAGCGGCTTGCGAAGATCGGCCACGCCGTCTCCGTCGGTATCGCGCAGCAGTGTGATCCGGTTGGCGCTCTCCACGCCGGCACCCGCGTAGTCCATGACCAGGCCCATGATCCAGGCCATGATCGGATTGCCGGAATCTTCGGCGTGCGTTCGGTTCGACTCGGCGACGAGCACGTCACCGTTCGGGGCGACGAACAGCCAGCGCGGATGGTCGAGCCCGTCGGCGAACGCCACGACCGCCAGGCCGTCGGCCGGAGTCGGAGTCTCGCCGCCGGCCCAGCCAATGGCTTTCGCCGGTCTTACTGTTGGCACCAGGCCGCTCTCGGGTGGCGGCAAGGTCGGGTCGGGTCCGATGCCGGCTTCCACGGGGTACTGGGCCGGCTGCCCGCAGGCAGCGAGCATGACGGAGAGGGTCAGTGCGGGAAGCAGTCGGGTCCGGATGGGGTTCACCTCGATGGGCGGCATGGGTGGACGGCGCGCCGCGTGGTCCGCGACCGCCAAAGGGGGCGAAGGCGAGCCGCAACTTCCGCGCCCGGACCGCGTCCGAGACGTTCCGCGCTCAACGCGCGGGCCGGCAAAAGCGTGGCAGCTCACGGCTCACGGCTCACGGCTCACGGCTCACGGCTCACGGAATTATCGGTCAGACCGTACGCGAGAACATCCGCCCCCAGCCCCTGACCCGTGCGGGGTCCGCGCCGGCAAGGCGCAGGCCCGCCCAGACCGCCGCCGAGGTGGAATCCACGATCGGGATACCGAGCTCTTCTTCCAGCGCCGCCGCGATGCGGGCGCCCCGCATGTTCGTGCACATCACGGTGATCGCCTCCGGGCGCGCCTGCGCCACCGCGCGGATCTGCGCCGCCACCGTGGCCTCGTCGAACCCGGCAAATGCGAAATTGCGGGTTTCGTCCAGGTGGCGCTCGGCCACGCATTCGAAGCCCGCCGTCCGGTAGTTCTCCACGATACGTGTCTGGATCTCCTCGACGTACGGAGTGACCAGCCCGAACCGCCCGGCCCCGAAGGCCTCGAACAGTTCGTTGATGGCGAGTACGGCCGAGCCGGCAGGGATTCCCGTGCGCTCGGTGATGCGCGCACACAGCGCGCGGTCGGTCTCGAAGCCCAGCCAGCTCGCCGACGTTCCGCTCCACACGATGGCGTGGACGTCGGCGTCGGCCAGCAGCTCCGCCGCGGCCAGCTGGGGCTCGCCGGTGAACTGCGACTGCGACCCCTCGCCCATGGAGATCTCGGTCACGCGAAAGCGGCCGAAGTGCGCCGTGACGTCCTCGAGGCCGGCGAGCATCGCACTCGTGAAAGGTTCGAGCACAGTGTTCGAAGACGGGGTAAGCACCCCGATTCGCGTCGCTTTCATGATGGGTTCCCGTTCCTGTCGACCGTGCACCGGTTCAGTTGCGCACCGTAGGGGCGACGCCAGCACCGGCCCACGATTCCGGAGGCACCTGAGACCTCCAGTGCGAGGCGATCTGCCCGCGCGTGGCGAACCAGACGCCGTCGCGTTCGCGCATGGCCGCGAGCAGCCGCCGAAGCCCGCCGATGCGGGCGGCTCGTCCGATGATACGCAGATGCAGCCCGACCGAGAGCATTCGGGGCTCATGACGCGACTCGCGGTGCAGCTCGTCGAAGGCATCCATCACGTAATCGGTGAACTCGTGCCCGCGAACGAACGCATGGGTTCCGAAGAAGCGCATGTCGTTGGTGTCGAATGCATACGGCAGCACCAGGTGCTGGCGGCCCGCCACCGGAACGTAATAGGGCAGATCGTCGTTGTAGGCGTCGCTGTCGTAGTGGAAGCCGCCGTGCTCGACGAGCAGCCGGCGGGTGTTGACCGACGCGCTCGACTTCGTGTGCCAACCCCGCGGCGCCACTCCGCAGACCCGCTCGATGGCGGCATACGCCCGTGCGATCGACGCCCGTTCCCGGGCCTCGTCCATGCCGGCGTGTGATTCCCAGCGCCAGCCGTGGCAGGCAATCTCGTGGCCCCGCCCCACGGCGTCTCGCGCCAGCCAGGGTGCGGCCTCGACAGCACGGCCACAGGCGTTCAGCGTCACGGGGACACGGGCCTGCGAAAGCACCTCCGCGATCCGCCAGTACCCTGCCCGGGTCCCGTATTCGAAGTGCGAGGCCAGACACAGATCGGGAGCGCCTTCGACCGGCTGGACCACCTCGTGAACCGCCTCGTTGCGCTCGTCGCCGTCGGCCAGCGACAACTCGGCACCTTCCTCGATGTTGAGCACCAGGGAGACGGCGAGACCTGCTCCGCCAGGCCAGGCAAGCGACGGCGGATTGCCACCATAGCCCTGCAGATCCCGGGCGGGTGGCGGCGTCAAGAGCCGGCCTCGCGGGCGATCCAGGCACCGAGCGCGTCCGGCAGACCCTGATTGGGCTTCGCAGGCGGGCGCGCGAAACTGCCGGCGCCTGCCCCACGCGGTGCCACCCGCGCCAATGCCTCGGCCTGCTTGACCGCCGCACTGATCGGATCCACGAGCACCGCCGGAGCGTCGTCGACCTCGAGCGCCAGACCGGCGAGCGGCGCTCCGCCGAGAATCACGACGTCGGCCTGGTCGTCCTTGACCGCCCGCCCGGCCTCGGCCAGAAGCGCGGCACGCAGTTCGTTGCGCACGTCCAGCACCGAGCGGAACGATTCGTGCGGGATGCGGATGCTCGCCAGCCGCGAGCCGAGCCCCGCGGCGTGCACCGATTCCAGGTACCAGGGTGCCAGATTGGCCGTGAAGGTCACGAGCGAGAACCGCTCGCCGAGCATGCAGGCCGTGAGCATCGACGCTTCGGCCATCCCCACCACGGGGATGTCGAACAGCTCGCGCGCGGCGCGCAGGCCCGGATCGCCATAAGCGGCCACGACGACCGCGTCGACGGTTCCCATGCGCTCGGCGATCATTTCCAGCACGAGCGCGCCTGCCACCTGGGCCTCGGCGCGCGACGAGATATAGGGGAAGCCACGCGGCGCGGTCGCCGTCAGCAATTCGGTGTCGGGCGCAACGACCCGGGAGGCCACCTCGGCCATGCGCTCGGTCATGGCCGCGGTCATGTTCGGATTGAGGATCAGGAGACGCATCAGTGCTCCGTTCTGAGGGCATCGCCCGACAGGCCCGCCCTGCCCGGGGCCGTTCGCATCATTGCACCATCCGGTTCAGGCCGACCGTACGGGAACCGATGACGAGCACGATGATCGCCAGCAGGATCAACCCGGACGAAATGGCCGCCAGCGTCGGGTCCGGCTGTTCCTCGAGATATTGCAGCATCTTGATGGGCAGCGTCTTGTTACGGGCGTCCGTCAGGAAGATGGAGATCGGATAATTGTCCATCGAGGCCAGGAACGCGAACAGGCCTCCCGTCAGGAAGGCGGGGGCGAGGTTCGGGGCCAGCACCTTGAGCACCGCCCGAACGGGGTGGTAGCCCAGCGTACGCGCGGCGTCCACGAGCGAGAAGTCGAAGGCCTCGAGCGCGGCCAGCAACGTTCGCATGATGAACGGCAGCGTGACGATCACGTGCGCGAGCAGCAGACCGGCATAGGCGTCGCGCAGGCCGAGTTCGCGAAAGAACTGCAGCATCGCGACGCCCACCACGAGGCCCGGCATCATCAGCGGGGAGACGGCGAAGGTGGCGATCGCCTCGCGGCCCGGGAAGCGCCCCCGCACGACGGCGATGGCACCGGCGGTTCCGAGCACCAGGGATATGAGCGTCGAGACCACCGCGAGATTGACCGACAGCCAGACCGCGTCGACGAAACCGGACTTACGCGCCAGACCCTCGTACCACCGCAGCGACCACTCGGGGGGCGGCAGCGAATAGATCGACGAGGCGCTGAACGAGACCACGACGGTGATCACCAGCGGCAACAGCAGAAACAGCACGACCCCCGTGGCCACGATCCAGCTGGACACCCGGACGATGCGGTCCGTCGCGGTCATGAACGCGCTCCGGTGAGGCGGCGCACCAGGATGCTGCTGCCGACCACGACGACGATCGCCAGCATGAGGAGCACGGCGGACATCGACGAGCCGAGCTGCTCGTCCCGCAGGTACAGGAAGGAGCGTGCGATCAGCATCGACACCGTCTGACTACGCTCTCCGACGATGAGGCTGGGAATGACGTACATCGAGACTGCCATCGAGAACACCAGCGCCGAACCGGCGATGACGCCCGGCAGCGTGAGCGGCAGCACGACCCGGGTGAAACGCCGCCAGGGCCCTGCACCGAGCGTGGTCGCGGCTTCGGGCAGCGCCGGGTCGAGCTGACGGAACACGGCGTAGATGGGCAACACCATGAACGGCAGGAAGACATTGGCGGCGCCGACCACCAGCGCCGGCTCGGTGAACAGCATCCGCACGGGTGAGTCGACGATGCCGAGCGCCAGCAGGACACCGTTCAGCGCGCCGTCCGAGCGGAACAGGATCGACCAGGCGAAGGCCTTGACGACGACACCGACCGCCAGCGGCAGCACCATGGCAGCGAGCATCACCGCCTGGACCACGCCCCGCGCTCGTGACAGCGCCCAGGCCGTGGGATAGGCGAGTACGAGCGCGAGCAAGGTGGTCAGCAGAGCCACGCGCAAGGTCCGCCAGAGGATCCGAAGATGATACGGATCGCCGAAGAACTCGACGTAGCCCGCGACCGAGAAGCCCCCGTCCGCGGCACGAAACGACTTCGCGAGCAGCAGCACCAGCGGCACCGCGTAGATGAGCGCCAGGTAGACCAGCGCCGGTAACGCGAGCAGGGCGATCGGGTCTGCCCCGCCACCGCGCCAGGCCTTCGGCAGCGCCAGCGTGCTCACGACCGGTCCGGCGCCGGATAGATCAGTGTGTCGGCCACCGACCACTGCAATCCGACGTGCGACTCACGGACGTGGTCCGCGTCCGGTGAGCCCGAGGGCAGCTCACACAGCAGCCGGTCTTCGCCGTCCGCCACGCCGTGCAGATGGGTGCGCGAGCCCAGCACCATGACGTCCGCGACCTGGCAGGTGACCTGATTGGTCTGCGCCGGCGGCTCGGAACCGGCGGCGACCGGACGGACGCGCTCGGGTCGCACCCCGATCACCACCGCCGCGCCGACACGGAAGTTCCCCCGCGCCCGTACGCGGCCGTACGCGGTGGCCACCGTGAGCCCCTCCTCCCCGACCGCCTCCACGCGACCGTGCAGCCGGGTGGACAGCCCGACGAAATCGAGGGCGAACAAGGTGTTGGGCCGCTCGTAGAGCGCCGTCGGGGCATCGAAGTGTTCGATCCTGCCGGCATGCATCACGGCGATCCGGTCCGACACCGCCAGCGCCTCGTCCTGATCGTGCGTGACGAAGATCGCGGTCATCCCACGCCGGCGAAGCAGGGACTTGAGCTCGACCTGCATGGATTCGCGCAGCTTCCGGTCCAGCGCCGAGAACGGCTCGTCGAGCAGCACCAGTGCGGGACTGACGACGAGCGCCCTGGCCACGGCCACCCGCTGCTGCTGCCCGCCGGACAGCAGCGTGACCGAACGATCGGCGAAGGCCTCCATACGCACGAGCGCCAGGGCCTCCTCCGTCCGCGTCGCGATCGTGCCCGGGTCCAGACCGCGTGCGCGCAAGCCGAACGCGATGTTCTCCGATACGCTCAGGTGCGGGAACAAGGCGTAATTCTGGAAGACCACCGACACGTTGCGCCGGTGGGCGGGCACTCGCGTCAGATCCCGGTCGCCCAGACGGATGCGCCCGGCATCGGCACGCGCCAGCCCGGCGATCATGCGCAGCAGCGTGGTTTTGCCGCAGCCCGACGGGCCCAGCAGCGAGACCAGCTCGCCCTGGGCCACTGAGAAGTCCAGACTGTCGATGACCGTCAGGCTGCCGAAGCGCTTGGCGAGCCCTTCGCAGCGAAGGTGGTCCTCGGCCGCCGTCGGGGCGGCCTCCGCCTGCGCCCTCTCGCTGAGATCCATGGCTGAAGTGTCAGGCGGCCATCATCTTGTCGAAGCGCTCGATCCAGGTCTTGCGGTTCTTCGACACGAACGCCCAGTCCGGCCCGAAGACCGGCACACCGGTCGGCGACGAAGCACCCGCCTCGACCTCCGTGTTGGCAGGCAGCGAGGACGCGAACTCGGCGATCTTCGCCTGCAGTTCCGCGCCGAGCATCTCGTTCACGTAGCCCTTGGCGAGTTCCGGATTGGGCCCGCCCTTGACCAGGCAGATACCGGAAGGCATCGCGAAGACTCCTTCCTTGGGCGCGGCCAGATCCACCGGCACGCCCTGCGCCTTGCGAGGCAGCGTGTAGGACGAGAAGTTTCCGGAGAGCATGGAGATCTCGCCCTGCTCGAGCAGGTTGAACGCCTGAGACATCACCGAATAGACGTTGAGCACATTGGGCCGCAACTTGGACAGTCCCTCGAACGCGGCGTCGATCTCGTACTGCGCCTTCTCGAGCGGCAGTCCGCTGGTGAGGTGGGCCGACATGAACAGGGTCCACATGCCCTCTGTGTTCTGCAACGACGGGATGATGACTTTGCCCTTGGCTTCCGGCGCCCAGAGCGCGCTCCAGCTCGGCACGCCCTTCAGGGCGTTGGTGTTGTAGGCCACCCCGGCCCAGGGCTGCACGTAGTTGGCCCACATCCCGTCCATGTGGACGGCACCCTGACGCAGCTTCGTCAGGTTCGGAACCATGCCCGCATCCATCGGCGAGAGCAGGCCCTCTTCGACCGCGAGGATCATCACCGGGTCGTCCATCTGGACCACGGAGAGATACGGCTTGTCCCGGTTAGAGCGCATCTTCTCGAGATTCACGCTCGACTTCGTGCCCTCGAACAGGATCTTCGCGCCGATGGTCTTCTCCATGTGGGGCGCGACGATCTGCTCCATCCAGGCCGT
>JAUIAI010000067.1 GCA_030425615.1 Gammaproteobacteria bacterium | reverse complement strand
CACTCCGAAGTTGACCGCCTCGTGGCGGAACGGACCACAGGATCCAAGAACGCCACCGGAGGCGGACGGTTGACCTGGCCCCCGCTTCCGGGCCCCGGACCGCAGAACGCCCGCTCAGCCGATGGCGGTCTGCAGGCGGGTGGCGGTGGCGGTCTCGGCCACGATCAGCAGGTGAAGGGACGCACGAGTCATGCCCACGAAGAGCTTTCGACGCGCCTGCTCGTCCCACTGCTCGAAAGCCACCTCCGTCAGGATGACGCAAGGAGCGCTCTGCCCCTTGAAGCGATAGACCGAGTCCATGAGGAGATCACCCTGGGTGAACACCGGATGCCCGTGCGAATCGTAGCGACCGGTGAAGCGCTGCAGCCGGTGGGGCCCGAGCCGGTCGCGCCCGAGCAAGGCGGAACGGGCGCGTCCGGCCATCGTGATCACGACGATGTCCTCTCGCCGGAATCCCTCGCGCAGCGCAAGGGCTACCGCCGCCTTGGTGCGAGTCACCAGGCCTTCTTCATCCTCATAGCCCAGCACCTCGGGAGGCAACCCGACCACCGGGCCGGCGGCGAGAATCGGCGTGTCGGGCTCGACCAGTCGGTTGATCATCGCGACCACGGCATGCGGGCTGCGGAAATTCGTCTCCGTGTGCAGCCGTGCCCAACCCTGCAGGACGACGGGATCGCGCTGATAGAGGTTCTGCAGCGGATCCTCGAGCCACCAGACCCGGGTGTCGGGGCCCGCTGCACGAATCAGGTCCTCGTACCATGCCTGCTCGAAGTCCTGGCCCTCGTCGATGATCAGGCAGTCCACCCGCTGATCGCCACCGACCGGCAGCGCCTGGGAGCGCTCGGCCATGCGGCGGTAAACGTCCTGACTGGTGAAATCGACGGTTTCCCCGGCGTTTCGCAGGCGCTGCGCGCACCACTGGTGATAGGTGTGGAGGCGCAGCGACGGTTCGACGCGCCGGGTCGCCAGCGGAAGGGCGGCCTGGCGCGGATCGGCCCCCGGCGTCTCCGACGGGTCTTCCCGCTCGGCGGGCAGGCCTTCCGGCTCGAGGTCGAGCATCCGGCTCATGTGATCGGCCAGTGGCCGGTTGAAGCAGACGTAGAGCGCACGCTCGCCGCGCGCCCGGGCGGCGTCGAGCAGCGCGAGCGCCAGCTGGGTCTTGCCGCTTCCGGCCGTGGCACTGACCCTCAGCCGCGGCGGATCGGTCTCGAACCGCCGGGCCCAGGTGACGAGTCCGTCGGCCAGGCGGATGAACAGCTCGTTGGCCCGACCCACGATCGCCCCCGCGTCGGGCACCAGCTCCAGTTCATTCGCGAAGAAGCGGTGGAGTCTGTGGGCGAGTCCGGGACGCGCGGCCTCCTCCGGGAACAGGGACAGTACGGCCGCACAGAGACGGTCGCGCCCACCGGCGTCGACCACGTGCCCGGGAGGCAGACCCGACGTCGATGCCTCGCGCACGCGGAAATCCGGGCAGTACAGCAGGTAGTCGATCGCCAGCGACTCGTGGTGCGCGAGCGGTGCGAGCCGGCGCCCGAGATCCGTGAGCACCTGGCCGACGTGGACGCTGATCCGCACCCGCTGCCCGTGCCGTCGCTTGGAGAGCGTCTGGTCCGATTCGTCGAGCAGCCCCGCCTTCTGCTCGACGAGCAGCAAACGGCCCGAAGGCGCCAGCACCACGAAGTCCACGTCGGCCAGCTGCGCGATCGTGGTGTGCGGACGGCTCCAGTGCACGCCGTGAAAGACCGTGAAGGACTCCGGCAGTCCCGCCTCGAAGCGTTGCAGCGTTTCGAGCAGGCGGGTGCGGGTACCCGGCTCGACCTGATGCCGCCAATCCTCGGGGAGTATCCTGGCCATGCCGCATTATGCGTCCGAAGCGACGCTGCTTCGCGCCGGAATCCCCGCGCCGGGCCGCCGGCCTCATAATCGCCGGATCCCCTGCGCGCGGGCACGGCCAACGGCGCCCGCCCGATGCGGCCTCCCGCGACCCCACGGCCGATGCTCGAGAACTCCCCGCTGCGCGAACGCGCGTTCCGCCTTTTCTACTTCGGTGCCGTGGGCACCGCGCTCGGCTTCACGATGCTGGTGACGATGGCCGCGTGGATGATGGCCACGCTCACGCCGTCTGAGTTCATGGTGGCACTGGTGCAGAGCGCGGCCACCATCCCGGCCCTGATCTTCGGGTTGCTCGCGGGCGCGCTCGCAGACCTGACGGACCGGCGCAAGGTCATCCTGATCGCGCAGATCATCCTCACGGTGGCCTCCGGACTGCTGGCGACGATCACCCTCATGGGCTGGTTGAGCCCCTGGCTGCTGCTGGGCTTCACGTTCTGCGTGGGTATCGGCTTCGCGTTCTACATGCCCGCCCAGCAGGCCCGGGTCAACGAACTTGTCGAGGGCGATGCACTGCCGCGTGCGATCGCGCTCGGCGCCGTGGCCTTCAATGTCTCTCGAGCGGTCGGCCCCGCGATCGCGGGAACCGTGGCGGCCTGGAGCGGCTCGGGAATCGCGCTCCTGATCAGCATGGTCTGCTTTGTGCCGATGTACTTCGCACTCGGATCACGCGGCAAAACCGAACCGCCGTTGCCCGGCGTGCGCGAGACGCTGCTCGGCAGCATGGGCAGCGGTCTGCGCTTCGCCCGGCATTCGCCGGCCATGCGCTCGCTGTTGATCAAGAACGCCAGCTTCAGCCTCTGTGCCAGCGCGCTCTGGGCGCTGCTTCCGGTCATTGCACGCGACCAGCTCTATCTCGGCGCCGGCGGATTCGGCCTGCTCTTCGGCATGTTCGGTTCAGGCGCGGTGGTGTCGGCGCTGTTCATGCCGCGACAGCTCAAGCGCTTCTCGCTGAATACGGTCGTCGCCGGCAACGTTGCCCTCTGGATCGTTTCCTCTGCCGTGGTCGCCGCCACCCATCTGCCGGCCATCGCGATGATCGGTGCGGCCGGCGCCGGCGCCGCCTGGGTCGGCGTGCTGGCCAGCCTCGCCGCGGGCATGCAGAGCACGGCCCCCGGCTGGGTGCGCGCCCGGGCCGTGGCGCTCGGACTTCTGTCCGTGCAGGCGAGCCTCGCCGTCGGCAGCGCGGCCTGGGGCGTGCTGGCCCGCACGGCCGGAACCCAGATCGCCGTCATCGCCGCCGCGATCGCCATGCTCGCGCTTTACGCACTGAACCGCCGCGTGCGGGTCACGCTGGGCAGCGTCGAAGACGTCACCCCCACGTCGCAGTTGCCCGATCTATCGCTGAGCGTTGAGCCGATGCCCGACGACGGTCCTGTGCTGGTGCAGGTCGAATACCGGATCGAGCGCGCGCGCCGGGCCGAGTTCCTGCGGCGGATCGGCACGATCGGACCGACCCGGCGCCGAAACGGTGCCTATGACTGGCGGGTGTTCAGGGACCTGTCCGAGGAGGGGCGGTTCGTGGAGCGTTTCATCATCAGTTCGTGGGCCGAGTACATCCGTTCGCGCGCGCGGATGACGATCGCCGATCGCGAGCTGCAGAACCAGGTGATGCAGCTCCAGAAGCCCGGCACGCCGATTCAGGTGTCGCGCCTGATCGGCGTCGAGACGGGCCGCCGGGCGCCGCCGCCCGCCGAGTGATCCCGCGGGCCTTCAGGCCTGCAGCCAGCCGCGGATTCGGGCCGCCAGTGCCGACCGACTGATTCCGTAACGTTCGTGCAGCGTGGGCAGCGCGCCTGCGTCGAGGAAGTCGTCCGGGAGCGCAGCCGTCTCGAAGCGTGACGGCTGCGTGCGACGCCGCACGAGCGCGGTGGCCACCGCCTCCGTCAGCCCGCCGACGACCGAGTGGTTCTCGGCCACCACCACCAGGCGCTCGCGCTCGCCGACCGTCTCGACGATGGTGTCCTCGTCCAACGGCTTGAGCGTGGGGCTGTGCAGCACCGCGGCACCGATTCCGTCGGCTTCGAGGTCGGCTGCGGCCTCCAGGGCGCGCATCGTCATGAGCCCGCTCGAAACGATCAGAACATCGTTACCGTCGCGCAGGCGCCGGGCCTTGCCGAGCTGGAAGCGATAACCGGGGACCGCGTCCAGCACCATCGGCACGTTGCCGCGCAGCAACCGCATGTAGACCGGCCCTTCGTGGGCGGCGATCTGGGGCACGGCCTGCTCGATGTCGAGCGCGTCACAGGGGTCGACGACCGTCATGCCCGGTACCGCCCGCATCATGGCGAGGTCCTCGGTGGCCTGATGACTGGGACCGTAGCCGGTGGTCAGCCCCGGCAGCGCGCAGCAGATCTTGACGTTCAGGCGGTCTTCGGCGATCACCTGGTGGACGAAATCGTAGGCGCGTCGCGTGGCGAACACGGCGTACGTCGTGGCGAAGGGCATCAGACCCTCCTTGGCCATGCCCCCGGCGGCCCCCATGAGGAGCTGCTCTGCCATGCCCATCTGGAAGAATCGTTCGGGGTATGCCTCGGCGAACAGGTGAAGGTCCGTGTACCTGGCCAGATCCGCGGTCAGGCCGACGATCTCCGGTCGTTCCCGCACAAGCTCCACCAGCGCCTTTCCGAACGGGGCGGCGCGCACGGGCTGGTCGTCGTCGGCGATGGACGCGATCATCGCCGAGGTAGTCAGGCGGGGCTTGGGTTCGTTCGGGGCATTCATGCGTCGGCAGACTCCGTGGGACGGTTTTGGTCGAGAAAGTCCAGCGCCTGCTGCCACTCCGGCGGATCGACCCGGATGAAATGGTTCTTCTCGCGCCGTTCGAGGAACGGCACGCCCTTGCCCATCAGGGTGTCGCACAGGATGACCCGGGGGCTTGGATCCGTGAGCGAACGCGCAGTGTCGAACGCCGCCACCAGGGCGGCCAGATCGTTGCCGTCAACGCGTTGCGTGTGCCAGCCGAAACTCGCCCACTTCTGTTCCAGCGGCTCGAATCCCAGCACTCGGCCCGACGGCCCGTCCGCCTGTTGATTGTTGATGTCGACGAGGCAGATCAGGTTGCCCAGCCCGTGGTGCGCGGCGGACATCGCCGCCTCCCAGGTGGCCCCCTCGTCGAGTTCACCATCGGACATGGAGTTGTAGACCAGGGACGGCGAACCCTTGAAACGCAGGGCCAGCGCCATTCCCACACCGATCGCCAGACCCTGGCCGAGGGACCCGCCGGAGATCTCCATGCCCGGGGTGTAGCCGGCCATGCCGGACATCGGCAGGCGGCTGTCGTCGCTGCCGTAGGTCTCGAGTTCCGTCTCGGGGATGACGCCGGCCTCGATCAGGGCGGCGTAGTGGGCGATCGCGTAATGGCCGTGCGACAGCAGGAAACGGTCTCGGTCGGGCCAGCCGGGTTCGTCCGGGCGCAGTCGCAACGCGTACCCGTACGCCACGGCGAGCACGTCGGCATAGCCCAGGGCCTGACCGATGTAGCCCTGCCCCTGGACCTCCCCCATGCGCAGCGCAAGCCGTCGGATACGCCAGGCCACGCCGGCCAGCGCGGCGAGGCGTTCTGATTCCACTTTCATCGACACGCCCTCCTCGAAGGTGTCGCGGTTCACGACGGGTGCAGCGCCCGCACGTCAGATGCCGGACCGCGCCATCGCACGCTCGGAGACTATCAGGTGGGCCAGGGCGGCCAGCATCGCGACCGATGCGACCGCACCGAGCGCGGCCAGGTCGACGACCGTGAGCACAGCGCCGGCCACCGCGGCACCGCCCGCCACCCCGACGTAGATCGCCGCCGCATTCAACGCGAGCGCCACGCTCTGGCCTTCCGGTGCATGCTTCACGATGCGCGCCTGCTGGGGGACCGCGAAGGCCCAGCCGCCGGCCGACCAGACGAAGGTCCACACCAGAACCAGCCACGCGGGCAGGGGCAGCAGAACGTAGAACGGCAGCATGGCGGCCTGCATCAGGCAGAGGATCACCAGTGTCCAATACGAACCGAAACGATCGGTGAGCCGGCCGCCGACGATATTGCCGGCGATAGCGCCGAGACCGAACACGAACAGGGTCAGACTCACGCCGTCGCGCCCGAAACCCATGCGCTCGACCAGCAACGGTGAGAAGTAGGTGTAGAGCACATAGATGGCGCCCAGGAACGAGCCCGTGAACAGGATGGCGAGCATGCGCCGCCAGCTCGACAGCGCGGCGCCGAGCGTGGCCAGCGAGTTCACCCGCACGCTCAATGCCCTGGGAACCCGCCACCAGAGACCGGCGAACAACAGCGCGCCGACCACGAACACGAGCCAGAATGCGGCACGCCATCCGAACGTGAACGCGATGTAGCCGCCCACGGGAATCCCCAGGGCCTGCGCGAGGGTCAGGCCGAAGAAGACGGTCGACAGCGCCCTGCCCTGCGCACCCGGCGCGGCTACCGCGACGGCCACGCCCGACGTGACCGGCGTGATCAGGCCGGCCCCGAAGGCCGAAACGACCCGCGACAGGAGCAGGACCTCGTATGAGGGCGCAAGGGCGCTCGTCAGCGCACTCCCGGTGAGCAGGCCCATGCCGAGCATCAGCACGGCCCGACGGGGCCACGCGCCCGTCAGGGCCACGAGAACCGGCGACCCGACCGCATAGGCGATCGCGTAGACGGAGAGCACCCAACCGGCCACCGGGCGGGACAGGGCCAGATCACGTGCGAGTGGCTCGATCAGGCCGATTACCACGAACGCGATCAGGCCGGCCGCGAAATTGGCCGCTGCCAGCAAGGCGAGCAGGGGCGCGCGGCCGGCGCTCACCGGATGTCGGCGGCAGTACGCGGAGCAGGCGCCTGCGGCGAAGACGTGGTCGGCCCTGCGCAGGTGCAGCGCTGCGCGGGTCTCAATGCCCGCCCTGCGGCTGCGGCGTCAGTGCGCGACGACGGGTGCGCGCCCTCGCGGAACGTCGCCGCGCGGCACGACTGCCCGCGAGGCCCTTGCCCTGCGCGGCGGCGGCCAGCGAAGAAACGCTCGCGGCACGCCGCGCCGGCGCGACGCCCGACACCGGCCGACCGGACTCGTCGGTGCCGGCCGCCGGGCCCTGCGACGCGGCGTCCGTGGACGGATCGTTCGGGGGCGGCTCGGACACGCGCTCCCGTGCGGGCGGCCCGGCACCATCTTCGACCCCGGCGTCGGACGGACGCGTCGAGGTAACCGGCCCCACGGAGCCGGGCGATGTCGACGGCACTGCACGGCGGGCGGATGCCGGGGTCAGCGTGATCGCCGCCTCACGGGCCAGAAGGGTGCCCTGCGCTTCCCAGTCGGCAATGGTCTGAGGATCGAGGAACGGCTCGGGCTCGGTTTCGGCGTCCGGCGCCGGATCCGCGCCGACATTCGCGCGCGCGCGCCGGACGCCGGGCGCCGCGCGTCGGCCCCTACGGTTTCGACGGGATCGGCTTGGGCGCAGGAACAACCATGTGAAGAAGATACAGACCAGCGCCGTGTAGAGTTGCAGAGCGAGGCAGGACAATCGCTTGGGCCTTGTCTTCGCCGCTCCGACACGAGCGACGTTCATTCGATGGATTCGGGATGGACATACCGGGCACGCTCCACCCCCGGACTTCCCCAATCCCGCATTCTAGAATCCGCACCGCTGAATCCCCCTCATGACGTGGCCGGGATCAGACATACGGCCACGCAACTCCCGAACCCCGTGTAAATGCATTCCAGTCCCGATCTTCTCCTTCGTCTCCTGCGAACGCTCGCCTGCCTGGTCGCGTTCGCACTCGTCCCATGCCTGCCGTCCCATGCCCAGGATGCCCGTCCGGACGCGGCGCCTGCGGACGCCACGCCCGGAGCCGGCAGCGCGCTCTCGAGCGCGGTGGACGACACCCAGGTGCTCGCGCGCCTGCGGGATCTGCGTGTCCGTATCGCGGACCGCGAGGCCGACCTCAAGGCGCTGCGGACCGAACTGCGCCGGCTGCCGGCCGGGGCGAACGACCCCGACCTGCAGAAGCGCATCGCCGACACCACGGCGCAGTTGCAGGCGCTGCGCCGTGACTTCGAGCAGCTCGCGATCGACGGTCTCGACATGTCGGTGTTCACGCGCGAGGTTCCGAAGGCGTACGACTGGCAGGCCGAGATGCTCGAGGTCGTCAAGCCGATCATCGGCAGCCTCAAGGAACTGACCGACAAGCCCAGACGAATCGAAGCCATGCGGCGCGACATCGAGCGCGCAGCCGATCAGCTGCAGGCCGTCGACAAGGCCGTGGAGTCCATCGACGATCTGCTCGAGGAGAACCCCGTCGCACCGGTCGCGGACGCGCTGAAGGCGCTGAAGGCCGAATGGGAGGGCAGACGAAGCGAGATCCTGGCAGATCGCGAACTCTACCGGGTGCAGCTCGCACGACTGGAGGAGCAGGCCGAGTTCGGCTGGAATCTCGTTCTCGACCCGGTGTGGGATTTCGTGGCCGGACGCGGCCTCACACTGGCGTACGCTCTCGCGGTCGCGGTCGCGATCTGGCTGTTCACACGCATCCTGCTCTCGCTGGCGCTGCGGATCTCCAGACGCCGCAAGATCCGGCACAACCCGCGCAGCCGGGAACGGGCGGCACGCTATCTGTATCGCGGCCTCACGATCCTGCTGATCACGATCGGCGTGATCGTCGTCTTCTACCTGCGCAGCGACATGCTGC
>JAUIAI010000066.1 GCA_030425615.1 Gammaproteobacteria bacterium | reverse complement strand
TCTACGCGTTCCTGGCCATCAGCCCACCGTCGACCGGAATCACCGCGCCGGTCAGATAAGACGCCGCCGGCAGGCAGAGACTCAGGGTGATGTGCGCCACCTCCTCCGGCCGGCCGTAGCGCCCGAGCGCGGTACGGCGGCGCGCATAGATGGTCTTGTGTTCGGCCGGTATCGCCGCTGTCATCGCCGTCTCGATCGGGCCCGGGCAGATGCAGTTCACGGTGATCGCATCACGGCCGAGTTCCACGGCCAGTGAACGGGTCAGGCCGGTCACACCGGCCTTGGCGGCGGAATAGACGCTGAGACCGGCCGTCGCGCCCAGTGCCTCGGTCGAGGCGATGTTGACGATGCGGGGGGCGTCGGACCGGCGCAGCCAGGGCAGCGCCGCACGGATCAGGCGCTGCTGCGCGGTGAGCAGTACGGCAAATCCCTGTGCCCACCGACTGTCGTAGTCGGCAGAATCGATCGGGCAATGGACCGAGATCCCGGCGTTGTTGACCAGGATGTCGAGCCGGCCGAAGCGCGCGCCCACGCGCTCGACCAGCTCGACGATCTGGACCGGGTCGGCGAGATCGGCCGGAAAGGCCTCGGCATCGCCGCCGGCGTCACGTGCCGCCCGGGCGGTCCGCCCGGCGCCATCCGCATTGACGTCGCAGACCGCCACGCGCGCGCCGTCCGCCGCGAATACGGCCGCGGTGGCCGCGCCCATCCCGCTGGCCGCGCCGGTGACGAGCGCCACCCGGCCGCGAACCGTTCGGCCGGCGCCGATTGTCTCTTCCATTGCCTCTGTCTCCTGTCCGTGCCGGCGTGCCGGCGGTCCGGGTTCGACCATACCGCAGTCGGGCCCGCCGAAGCGTTTCGACCCTCAGCGCCCGCGCAGCCCGAAGCGTGCGATCTTCTCGCTGAGCGTGCGCCGTGGAATACCCAGCCGCTGCGCCGCCGCGCGCACGTCGCCGCCGACGGCGTCCAACGCTTCGCGGATGCGGGCGATCTCGAACGCGCGTACGGCGTCGGTCAGCGTGTCTCCTCCCGCAGTGGCGGCGGGATCGGAAGCCGTCGGTTCTTCCACGTCCCAGGCGATGCCCAGCGCATCGCGCTCGGCACGGGCCTTGAGTTCACGAACATTCCCCGGCCAGGGGTGGCCGCGCAGCTCCGCCGCCAGCGCGGCGGACACGTCTTCGTCGGCCCGGCCGTAGCGGCGGCGCGCCAGGGCGGCGTAGTGCGCATAGAGCAGCAGGATGTCTTCGCCGCGTTCACGCAGCGGCGGCACCTGCAGGATCGCGGCATTCAGCCGATAGAAGAGATCTTCACGAAAGGCGCCGTCCCGCACCCGCGCGACGAGCGTGTCCTTTGCGGCGGCCACGAACCGCACGTCGATCGGCCGCGGCCGGTGTTCGCCCACCCGGTCGATACTGCGCTCCTGCAGCACGCGCAGCAGTTTGGCCTGCGCGGCAAGGGGCATCGACTCGATCTCGTCGAGCAGGACCGTGCCGCCGTTCGCGGCCTCCAGCCGGCCCGTGCGCTCCCGCTCGGCTCCGGTGAACGCGCCCCGCGCATGGCCGAACAGTTCGGATTCGAACAGGGTGTCCGGAATCGCCGCGCAGTTGATCGCCACGAAGGGCTTGTCGGCGCGCGGCCCCAGCGCGTGC
This sequence comes from Gammaproteobacteria bacterium, assembly GCA_030425615.1. Taxonomy (GTDB): domain Bacteria; phylum Pseudomonadota; class Gammaproteobacteria; order Burkholderiales; family Burkholderiaceae_E; genus JAUIAI01. Next base: position 6,915 of record JAUIAI010000066.1, on the reverse strand, counting down.
AAGGCACGCGCCACGAGCTCCTTGCCGGTGCCGGTCTCCCCGACGACCAGCACGTCCGGATCGAGCCCGGCCAGGGTCCGTATCCGTTCCCGCAGACGATGCACGGACGGATGCTCGCCCAGAATGCCGTCGCTGGCCCCGCCCGGGGCGTGCACCAGCCCCTGCAGGCGCGAGATCTCGGCCCGCATGACGCCGCGCTGAATCGCCTTGTCGAGCACCGCGATCAGGTGGTCGGCATCGTAGGGCTTCTCGAGGAAGTCCTCCGCGCCGTCCTTGATCGCCTGCACCGCGAGCGACACCTCGCCGTGCCCGGTGAGCAGGATCACGGGCAGGCCGGGGTGCGACGAGCGAATCGAGCGCAGCAGATCCAAGCCGTCCAGGCCCGGCATGCGGATGTCGGAGACCACGGCCTGCGGCGTGTCGACGGCCAGCGCCGCGACGACCCGCCGCCCGTCGCCGAAGGCGCGCACCTCGAAGCCGTTGACCTGGAGCCAGTCGGTTGCCGACGCGAGCAGGTCGGTATCGTCGTCGACCAGATAGACGAGGCCTTTGCTCACGGCACCACCGCCTCGTCCTGCAGGGCGAGCGGCAGGAGCACGACCGCCCGGGTCCCCTCGCCCGACACCGACTCGATCCGGATCTCGCCGCCGTGTTCTTCGACGATCGCCGCCGAGATCGACAGCCCGAGCCCCAGGCCCTCGCCGCGGGTCTTGCGCGAGAAGAACGGTTCCGTCACCTGGGCGAGATCCCCGGCGGCGATGCCCGCGCCGTTGTCGACGACTGCCACGGCCACGCGCCCGACCTCGCGTGTCAGCGTCACCCGCACCCATCCGTCCCTGCGCCCCTCCACCGCGTCGAGCGCGTTGAGCACCAGATTGAGAAACACCTGTTCGAGCCTCAGTGCCGTGCCGTGGACCACGAAGTCGCCCTCGCCCGAGAGCTCCGGTTCGATGCCGGCGGCGCGCGCCCGCGGCTGCGCGAGGGCGAGCGCCTCGACCACGCAGGCCCGGCAGTCGAGCCGTTCGCGCTCGGCCGAGTCGCGCCGCGCGAACGTGCGCAGATGCCTTACCGTGCGTTGCATCCGCCTGACCAGGGCACGTGCCGTGGCCAGCCGCGCACTGTTGCCGTCGTCGCCCTGATCCGTGGCCACGCGCTGCGCGCTGGCCAGTGTCGTCTCGAGCGCGGCCAGCGGCTGACTGACCTCGTGCGCGATCGCGGCGGACATCCGTCCGAGCGCCGCCATCTTCTCGGCATGCACGAGGCCGTCCTGCGCCTTGCGCAACTCGGCCTCCGCACCGCGACGGACCTCCACTTCACGGGCGAGCTCGAGCGTGCGTTCGTGCACCCGTCGCTCCAGGGTCTCGTGCTGGCTCAGCCGCAGGGCGATCAACTGCCGGCGCTGCAGGGCGAAACGCAGTGCTCCGGTGAGCAGCAGGCCGAGCAGGGCGGTGACCGCGGCCCAGGTGGTGGCCTCGCGGGTGGCCGGCGCGAGACTCGCACTCGCGTACAGGTTCCAGCCCTCGCGGGGCAGAGGGCGCACGATCGCCAGCGCCCCGTCGTCCAGGGTGATGACCTGCCGGGCCTGGACTTCGCCCTCGGCCGGGCCGGTGATGATCGGCGTGCCGGTGCGCAGATCGATGCCGTCATAGGCGCGCGCGCGGGTCAGCCTGGCCAGGGTCTGGTCGTCCAGCGTACGAACCGCGCGGTACTTCCAGTCCTGCCGACCGCTCAGAAAGACGATGCCGTCCCGGTCGGCGATCGACACCTCGGCGCCGGCGTCGACCCAGGCCTGCTCCAGCGGTCGGAGATCGATCTTGACCACCATGACACCCCGCGCGTGCGGGCCCGCCTCGACACGCCGGGCCAGGAAGTAGCCGGGCCTGCCGGTGGTGACACCGATCGCGTAATAGCGCCCTTCCCCCCGCGCGATCGCCTCCTGGAAGTAGGGCCTGAAGGCGTAGTTGTTCCCGGTCAGGTCTTCTTCGGAACGCCAGTTGCTGGCTGCAAGCGTCAGCCCCGAGTCGTCCATCAGGAACAGAAAGGCTGCCCCCGACGCGGTGGCCACGGTTTCGAGATAGGCCTTCGCGGCGTCGACCCGGACCGGGTCCCCGGGCGCCGCGAGCAGGTCGCGAATGCGCACGTCCTCCGCTGCCACGGCCGGCAGATAGCCGAACCGCTCGATCTCGCTCTCGATCGCACGCGCCGACAACGCGGCCCGCTGACCGAGATGATCCGCGATCTGGCGCGTCGCACGAGTCTGCACGAGTTGCCAGACCAGCAGGGTCGCCAGCAGCACCAGCAGCAGTGCAACCGCGCTCTTGCGCGACTCGTGGCGCATCATGTGGCCGCCGGCCGTCGGCAGCGTTCAGCGTGAGGTCTCATCGCAAGGCGCGATCTCGATGGGTTGCGAGGCCTGCGCGCCGAGCGTGCGGCAGTCTTCGTCATGGTTTCCGCACAGGCGCCAGCCGGAGATCGTATCGCCCGAGGCGGCCAGGAACAACGCCGGCACGGGCGCCGCCCCGGGACGCCAGACGAGCCAGCCGTCCTCGAGCACCGCGCCGTCTCCCGGGTCCATCCCGGCGCCGGAGCCCTTGATCGCCGCCTCGGTCAACAGGAGTCCCGCCGACGTGACCTGCCAGCGTTCGCGCCAGGCGGTCTTCTCGACCGAGTGGGTCCATGTCAGCGTGAACGCCGTGGCGACGGATGCCAGCACCTGCCCACCGACCAGGACGCAGGCGGCGATCATCGCGGCGCCGACGCGACCGGTGTCCCGCTGCCGCGTGCCCGGCGCACCGCCAGCAGCACGAAACCAGCCGCCAGTCCGAAGCCGATCTCGTCGGTCAGCGGCGCGGCGGCCACCAGGGTGAAGGCGGCGCCCATACCGAGCAGGCGCATCGCGGCTCCCAGCGGCGCGCGCAGGTAGCCGATGACCGCGGCGCCCCACAGCCCGATGGCGAGCGTCGTCTTGAACACGATGTACGCGACCGCGCCGGCGAAGCCGAAGGTCTGGGTCAGCGGCCCGCCGTCCTGCAGCATCAGCGCCGGGGTGTAGACCGCCATGAACGGGATCACGAAACCGGCGGCGGCCACCTTGACCGCCTCGAACGAGATCCGCAGGCCACTCGCACGCGCGATCGGCGCGGCCGCGAAGCAGGCCAGCGCCACGGGCGGCGTCAGGTCGGCCAGGATGCCGAAATAGAACACGAACATGTGGCTGACGATCAGCGGCACCCCGAGTTCGAGCAGCGCCGGACCGGCGATCGACGAGGTGATGATGTAGTTCGGAATGGTCGGAATGCCCATCCCGAGCACGATGCAGGTGACCATCGTCAGCACCAGCGACAACAGCAGATTGCTCTCGCCCACGGAGACGATGTACTGCCCGAAGGTGTTCGCGGCGCCGGTCAGCGTCATCGTGCCGATGATCACACCCACGATGGCACAGGCCACCCCCACCGGCAACGCGGTGCGCGCACCGTCGGCGAGCGCGTCGCGGCATTGCGCGAGCGTCTCGCGGCCACCCTGCACCAGCGCATTGAGCAGGATCAGCAGCACGATCGCGGCGGCCACGACCCAGATTCCCCAGCGCAGGAAGGCGGCCGTCACCAGGCCCAGACCGATCCAGAACAGCCCACGCAGCACCGGCACGGGCAGCCGCAGCGCCACCGAGCCGCCCAGGATCAGCAGCACGGTCAGGGCCAGACCGACCGTGCCGGCGAACAGCGGGGTGTAGCCGGCGAACAGGAACCAGACCAGCACGGCTAGAGGCAGCAGCAGGAACCAGCGGGCCCGGATCGACTGCCACGCGGAGGGCAGTTCACTGCGGGGCAGGCCGGACAGACCGTGCTTGCAGGCCTCCAGATGCACCATCCAGAACGCTGACGCGAAATAAAGAATCGCCGGCAGGATCGCGGCCTGTACGACTTCCACGTACTCGACGCCCAGGGTCTCGGCCATGATGAAGGCCACCGCACCCATGACCGGCGGCATGATCTGACCGCCCATCGAGGCGGTGGCCTCGACTCCGCCGGCGAAAGCCGGCCGGTAGCCGAAGCGTTTCATCAACGGAATCGTGAACTGGCCGGTGGTGACCACGTTGGCCACGCCCGAACCCGAGATGGTGCCCATGAGGCCCGAAGAGATCACCGACACCTTGGCCGGTCCGCCGGTGCGATGCCCGACCAGGCCGAGCGACACGTCGGTGAACAGGCGGATCATTCCCGCGCGCTCCAGAAAGGCGCCGAAGAGGATGAACAGAAAGATGTAGGTGGACGAAACGTAGGTGGGAATGCCGTACAGGCCCTCGGTGCCGAAGGCCATGTGATCCACCACCTGGGCGAAGTCGTAGCCGCGGTGATCGAACGGCGCCGGCAGGTGCTGCCCGAAGAAGCAGTAGGCGAGGAAGGCACCGGTGATGATCGGCAGCGCCGGTCCCATCAGAGCCCAGGCCGCGGCGAAAACGGTCGCCAGTGCGACCACCCCGAACGCCACATCGCGCGGCAACGGATCGCCCGCGCGCAGCATCAAGGGAAGGTATTCCCAGGTCTGGTAACCGGCGACCGCGACGCCGGCCAGCGCCAGCGTCCAGGCCAGCACCTTGCGCGGGCCGCGCCGCCGCCGCGCCAGCGCCAGCATGGGGAACGTGAGCAGCATCAGGAAGCCGACGTGCACCGCACGCGCGATCTGACTGGGCAGATCCACGAGATGGGCGGCCGTGGCGATCTGGAAAACCGAAAACGCCACCGCGATCCAGAACAGCAGACGGGCTTCGGGCGAGGCCCCGCGAGCGGCGGCCAGCGGGTCGTGGGGGTCGACGGGCGCGGCGGCAATCGCCGCCCCGGTCGCGGTGGGGGCTGGATTCATGGTCTCCTCACGTGGCCCGCGCGAGGCGCAGGCCGCTTGCCGGAACCCGCCGACCGGACCCCGGCATCAGGCCGTCGTCAGAGCAGGCCTTTTTCCCTGTAGTAGCGCTCGGCGCCGGGGTGCAGCGGCAGCGGCATGCCGGAGACAGCCGACTCGAGGCGGATGTTGGCGGCGGCCTTGTGGGCGGCCTCCAGCTCGGGCAGGTTCTCGAACAGCAGACGCGTCATCTGGTAGACCGTTTCCTCGGAAACGCCCGCGTGCGTGATCAGGAAATTGACCACGGCCACGGTCGGGACGTCCTGCTCCTGGCCCGTGTACGTGCCCGCCGGAATCGTCGCCGGCACGTACGGGGCGCCGAGCTTGGCGATCACGTCGGCCGGGACCGCGACCATGTTCACCGGAATCGACGTGGCCAGGTCCTTGATCGAGGCCACTCCGAGGCCCGCGGACTGCAGCGTGGCGTCGAGCTGGCGGTTCTTGATCAGTTCGACCGACTCGGCAAACGGCAGGTACTCGGTCTTGCCCAGATCGGCATAGCTCATGCCGGCCGCCTCGAAGATCTTGCGGGCGTTCAGCTCGGTACCGGACTTGGGTGCGCCCACGGACAGACCCTTGCCCCTGAGATCCGCGAACTGGGTGATGCCGGACGACTTCGCCGCGACGATCTGGATCACGTTCGGGTACACGGCGGCCACCCCACGCAGCTTGTCGAGCGGGGTCTTGAAGCCGGCCTCGGCGTCCCCTTCCCACGCCAGCTTGACCGAGTCACCCAGTGCCAGGGCGAGTTCGCCTTTGCCGCGTTGGAGCAGGTTGAGGTTCTCGACCGATGCCTTGGTCGACTGAACCTGGGTTCGGACGCCGGGAATCCTCTCGGCGTAGATGCGCGACAGCCCGACACCGATCGGGTAATAGACCCCCGAGGTGCCGCCGGTGAGAATGTTGATGAACTGGTCGGCCTGGGCGGTCTGGGCGCCCAGGCCGAGCGACAGGGATGCGGCCGCGACGAACGCGGCCTTGCGGAACAAGGTCGTCATGGAATCCTCCTGAGGTGTGGCGACCGGCTCGTTGCCGGGCGCCTGGCAGCAGCCGTGGCAAGCTGCGTGCCACCTCAGGAAGTTGCGTCGGATCAGTGGTTTACACGACGCCACGACGCGCATGTCGGCAAAGGATTGCCGGACCGGCGTTTCTCGCGGGCAAGGAATTGCCCGCAATCGCATCCGCCGGCCGAAAGCCCGATACCGTCCGACCCGCCCGGGCGCCCCCGGTCAGACCGCCGTGGCCACCGGGACGGGACGCGGCTGGCCGGCCCGGCCCACCGCATCCACCTGACCCGCAACCATGTCCGCCGTCACCGCGGCCAGCGTCCAGCCCAGGTGCCCGTGACCGGTGTTGTAGAACACGTTCGCCCGGCGCCCGCGGCCGACACGCGGCATCAGGTTGGGCATCATCGGGCGCAACCCCGCCCACGGCACCACCTGGCGGGTGCTGACCTCGGGGAAACACTGGTTGACCCAGTTCACCAACGGGCGGATGCGGTCGGCGCGGATGTCGCGGTTCACCCCGTTGAACTCGGCGGTGCCCGCCACGCGCAGCCGTCCCTCCCCCAGGCGGCTGGACACCAGCTTGGTCTCGTCGTCGAGCAGGCTCACCCGGGGCGCGGCCTGACGGCTCGCCTCGTCGCCGAGATCGACGGTGATCGAATAGCCCTTGACCGGATAGATGTTGACGCGGTCGCCGAGTTGGGCCGCCAGGGCGCGGCTTGCCGTTCCTGCGCAAACCACCAGGCCGTCGAACGTGTGCAGCGCGTCGCCCGAGTCGTCCCTGGCGTAGACCCTCGCCTGCCGGCCGTCACTCGTGAGCCGGGTGACCGTCTGCCCGAGCAGCGTACGCACTCCGAGTCGCTCGGCGGCTCCGGCCAGGCCGTTCGTGAACTTGTGGATGTCGCCGGTGGTGTCGCTCTCCGTGTAGAAGCCACCGTAGTAATCGCCGGCCAGGGTCGGTTCGATGGCGCGCATCTCGGCCGACGTCACCGCCCGGCGCTCGAGCCCGCCC
>JAUIAI010000065.1 GCA_030425615.1 Gammaproteobacteria bacterium | reverse complement strand
CTGCCGCTACCTGCAGATGGACGACATCTTCTTCGCCTATCTCTGCGACCCGAAGCACCGTGACGCCAAGAAGGCCGAAGGACAGGACCCCGACTGGCTGATCGACCGCTACGCCTGGATGATGCACGAGGCCATCAAGGACCGCCCGGCCGACATGACCATCGGCATGCACATGTGCCGCGGAAATTTCCGCTCCACCTACGCCGCAGAGGGCGCCTACGATCCCGCGGCCGATGCCATCTTCAACAAGACCGGGGTGGATATCTTCTTCATGGAGTACGACACCGAGCGTGCGGGCGGGCTGGAGCCGCTGCGTCTGCTGGCCAAGGGCAAACAGCGTGTGATGCCCGGCTTCATTACCACCAAGACCGGTGATCTCGAGAGCCTGGACGATCTCAAGCGCAAGTTCGAGGAGGCCTCGAAGTACGCCGACATCGACCAGCTCGGCATCGCGCCGCAGTGCGGCTTCGCCTCCACGGAAGAGGGCAACGCCATCACGTTCGACGACCAGCGCCGCAAGCTGGAACTGGTGGTGAAGACCGCCGAGGCCATCTGGGGCGGCGTGGACGCCTGAGGTTTCGCCGGTTCCGGCGCGCGCGCACCAGACGGCCACCTTCGGGTGGCCGTTTTGTTTTGCGGGGCGCGCCGCCGGAGGGCCCGGCTCTTGTCCGAGGTCAAGGCCGTCCCGTCGACGCTGTGTCACCGTGTGAAGACCGCCGATCGTGTTGTCGGTCGGCGGCGTTGCGCGGGAGCCGGTCGATGCATGAACTCTCACTGTGCGAAAGCATCCGCCGCATCCTCGAAGACGAGGCGCGGCGGCACGCCTTCGAGCGGGTCACGCGGGTGTGTCTGGAGGTGGGGCCTTTCTCCGGCGTCGAGGTCGAGGCCCTGCGCTTCGGCTTCCCGGTCGCGATGCGCGATTCGGTCGCCTCGCAGGCGCGGCTCGAGATCGTCGAGCCGCAGGGACGCGCCTGGTGCACGGCCTGTGGCCGTGAGGTGGTCATCGCGGAGCGTTTCGATCCGTGCCCGCACTGCGCTCGGCCAGGGCTCGATGTCATCGGCGGCACGGAGCTCAGGATCCGCGAGCTGGAGGTGCAGTGATGTGCCAGGTCTGTGGATGCAGTGGCGCGGCGGAAGAACCGGCCGTCGTGGCCGACCCCTCGCGGGATCGTCTGATCCGCCTCGAGAAGGACATCCTGTCCGAGAACGACGCCTACGCGCGCGCGAACCGGCAGCGGTTCGAGGCGCGCGGCGTGCTGGCGCTCAACCTGGTCTCGAGCCCCGGTTCCGGCAAGACGACCCTGCTCGAACGCACGCTGGGGGCATTGCCGACCGGCGTGGCCGCGGCGGTGATCGAGGGCGACCAGCAGACCACTCTGGATGCGGACCGCATCCGGGCGACGGGGGTCCCCGCGGTTCAGATCAATACCGGCAAGCGCTGCCATCTGGACGCCCACGGGGTGGGGCACGCGATCGACGATCTCGACCTCGCCGACGGTGCGGTGCTGTTCATCGAGAACGTGGGCAATCTCGTCTGTCCGGCGCCGTTCGATCTCGGTGAGGCCCACAAGGTGGTCATCCTGTCGGTGACCGAGGGCGATGACAAGCCGCTCAAGTATCCGGACATGTTCGCAGCGGCCGATCTCATGCTGATCAACAAGATCGATCTCCTGGCGCACGTCGATTTCGATGTCGGGCGGGCCATCGGCCATGCCAGGCGCGTGAACCGGGCCATCCAGGCCATCACCGTTTCGGCGCGTACCGGGCAGGGCATGGAACGGTGGGTGGAGTGGCTGAGCGCCGCCCGGGCCATGCAACTCGCCGCTTCGCCGCTGCGCGAGGCGGGCTGAACGGGGCGGCCGAAGGCGCCCCTGGGAGAACGGGATGTGTCTGGCCATACCGGCCCGCGTGGTGGAGCTCAGGGCGGGGGCCACGGCTCTGGTGGCCATCGAGGGGGTCCGAAAGACGGTGTCCCTGGCCCTGCTCAACGAGGTCGCGGTCGGCGACTACGTGCTGATTCACGTCGGCTATGCCCTGCACCGGATCAGCGAGACCGAGGCGCGGCGCACGCTGGAGCTGATGCGCGAGGCCGGGCTGGCCGGCGCGGATGCGCAGGCCCGGCCATGAGGTTCGTCGACGAGTTCCGGTCGCAGGCGCTCGCCGCCCAACTGGCCGCGGCCATCGCACGCGAGGCTCAGCCGGGACGCCGCTACCGGCTGATGGAGTTCTGCGGCGGCCACACCCATGCCATCTTCCGCCACGGGCTTCAGGACATGATGCCGCCGGGCGTGGAGTTCATTCACGGACCGGGGTGCCCCGTGTGCGTTCTGCCGACGCGGCGGCTGGACGACGCGATGGAACTCGCGCGCCGGCCGGAAGTCACGCTCTGCACCTACGGCGACATGATGCGGGTGCCCGGCAGCAGGCGGGACAGCCTCATGCGGATCAAGGCGGCGGGTGCCGACGTCCGAATGATCTACTCGTCCCTGGATGCGGTGCGCATTGCCTGCGATCAACCCGGGCGGCAGATCGTTTTCTTCGCCATCGGCTTCGAAACCACCACGCCGCCCACGGCGGTGGCTTTGCTCGAGGCGCAGCGTCTTGGCCTGCGCAACTTCAGCGTGTTCTGCAACCACGTGCTGACACCACCGGCCATGGCCCACATCATGGGCAGCCACGGGGGCGGTGCGCGGCCTGTGTCCATCGACGGTTTCCTCGGCCCGTCGCATGTGAGTACGGTGACCGGGTCGGCCGCGTACGAACCCTTCGTGGCGCGTCATCGCAAGCCGGTGGTGATCGCCGGCTTCGAGCCGCTCGATGTCCTGCAGGCCTCCCTGATGGCGCTGCGGCAGATCAACCGGGGCGAGGCCCGGGTGGAGAATCAGTACACGCGGGTCGTCACGCGCGAAGGCAACCGGCGCGCGCAGGCATTGATGAACCAGGTGTTCGAGCCCGCGCCGAGTTTCGAATGGCGCGGTCTGGGCAGCATCCCGGACAGCGCGCTGCGTCTGCGGCCGGCCTTCGCGCCCTTCGATGCCGAGCGGCGCTTCGCGATCACCCCCAAGGTGTCGCGAGAGACCAAGTCCTGCGAATGCCCGTCGATCCTGCGCGGCGAGAAGCGTCCGGCCGATTGCCGGCTGTTCGGCAACGGTTGCACGCCCGAGTCACCGCTGGGCGCCTGCATGGTGTCCTCCGAGGGCGCGTGTGCGGCGGTCTGGGCCTATGGGCGGCACCGGGCGGGTGTCATGAACGGCGGCGGCCCGCCGGCGAAGGCGCGCGCGGCATGAGTGCCGGGCCCTGTATCGAGATGAGCCACGGGGGCGGTGGCCGGATCATGCACGGGCTCATCCAGTCCGTGTTCATCCGGCATTTCGACAGCGCGCCGCTGCGACGCGGGCTGGACGCCGCGCTGCTGTCGCTGCCGCCGGGGCGCCCCGCGCTGACCACGGATGCGCACGTGATCTCGCCGCTCGAATTTCCGGGCGGGGACATCGGCAGCCTGGCGGTGCACGGCACCGTGAACGACCTGGCGATGGTCGGCGCGCGCCCGCTCTGTCTGACTGCGGCCTTCATCCTGGAAGAAGGCCTGCCGCTGGCGACACTCGAAGCGATCGTCGCCTCGATGGCCGCGGCCGCCACCGCGGCGGGTGTCGAGGTCGTGGCCGGCGACACCAAGGTCGTGGAGCGCGGTCATGGCGACGGAATCTATATCGCCACCACGGGGCTCGGCGTGGTGCCGCCCGGCGTCGATGTCGGCGGCATCCCGCTGAGGGCCGGTCAGCAGGTCCTGCTGTCCGGACCCATCGGCGATCACGGGGTGGCGGTGCTGTCGCGCCGCGAGGGCCTGGACTTCGAGACCGACCTGGAATCGGATTCGGCGCCCCTGCACGATCTGGTCGCGGCCATGACAGCCGTCGCGCCGTGGCTGCCCGCGTTGCGGGATCCGACGCGCGGCGGACTGGCGGCCACCCTGAACGAACTGGCCTGGGCAGGGCAGGTCGGAATCCGGTTGGACGAACGTGCCATCGCCGTGCGGCCCGATGTGGCCGCGGCCTGTGAACTGCTCGGCCTGGATCCCCTGCACGTGGCCAACGAAGGGCGGCTGATATGCGTCTGCGAGGCGGCCGACGCGGATCCCTTGCTCGCCGCGATGCGCGCGCATCCGCTGGGCCGGGACGCGGCACGAATCGGGGAGATCATCGCGGGGCCGCCCGGGCAGGTGGACATGCAGACCCGGCTGGGTGGCTCGCGGGTGGTGGACTGGCTCGCCGGCGAGCAGCTGCCCAGGATATGCTGAGCGCGGCGAATCTCCTGGGCCGCCGCCTGCGCGTGCGGGGTCAGGTTCAGGGCGTCGGGTTCCGCCCCCACGTCTGGCGTCTGGCCGGCCAGCTGGGGCTCGTCGGAGAAGTGCGCAACGATGCCGGGGGTGTCACCATCGAGGTGTTCGGCGGTGGCGAACGTCTGAGCAGCTTCATCCGGCGTCTGCGCAGCGAGGCTCCCCCGCTGGCGCATATCGACGACATCGTGGTCGAACCCCTGGCCGCCATCGAGGCGCCGGAGCGGTTCTCGATCGGCGCCAGCCGGACGGGCCATGTCTGCACCGGGGTCGTTCCGGATGCCGCGGTCTGCGAGGCTTGTCGCGACGAGATCCTCGCCCCGGAAGGACGCAGACGCGGATATGCGTTCACGAACTGCACCGACTGCGGGCCGCGTTACTCCATCGTGGGCGCGATCCCCTACGACCGGCCGAACACGTCGATGCGCGACTTCGGAATGTGTGAGGTCTGCGCGGCAGAGTATCGCGATCCCTCCGATCGCCGGTTCCATGCGCAACCGATCGCCTGTCCGTCGTGCGGGCCCCGTCTCTGGTTCGTTCGGTCGGACGGAATGCGCGGGCGGGATGCCGTTGTCGGTCGGGAGGGGCCGGTCGACGCGCCGCGCGCGGGTAACGGGGTGAGCCAGGCCGGAGGCGCTCCCCCCGATCCCATCGAGCAGGCGGCGCGCGTGCTCTTCGCCGGAGAGATCCTGGCGCTGAAGGGCCTGGGCGGCTTCCACCTCGCGTGCGATGCGACGAACCCGGCGGCCGTGGGCCGGCTGCGTTCACGCAAGCATCGGCCCGCCAAGCCGTTCGCGCTGATGATGGCGGATCTGGCGGAGGTTCGCCGGCATTGTGTGGTCAGCGCACGCGAGGCCGGGCTTCTGACGTCTCCTGCGGCGCCGATCGTGCTGCTGCGCCGTCGCGATGCCCAGGGCCTCGACGGGGTGGCGCCCGGGGTGGACCGGCTGGGCGTGATGCTGCCGCACACCCCGCTGCACCTGTTGCTGCTGCGTCTGGCCGGGCGTCCCCTGGTCATGACCTCGGGCAACCGCAGCCTGGACCCGCCCGAGACCGATAATGAAGGAGCCCTGACCGCGCTGGCGGAAATCGCGGACGGGTTCCTGCTCCACGATCGGGGGATCGTCAACCGCGTCGATGATTCGGTCGTGCGCGTCGAACCCGGCGGACCGGAGACGCTGCGACGGGCGCGCGGCTATGCGCCGGCGCCGATGTCCGTTCCGGCCGCGGGGACGGATGCGGCCGTGCTCGCCGCCGGCGCGCAATCCAGGGTCAGCTTCTGTTTCGCCCGCGACGGTCAGGCGCTCCTGTCACCGCACATCGGCGATCTCTCCGGTACACGCGTGCTGGCCGACTACGAGCGTCAGATACGACGGCTGGAACCGTTGTTCGGCCGGCCGCTGAGCGCGGTGATCGCCGACGAGCATCCCGACTACGCCTCGCGCCGTTTCGCCGAGCGGCTGGCCGGCGAACGCGGTCTGCCGCTGGTCACCGTGCAGCACCACCATGCGCATTTCGCGGCGTGCGCGGCCGAGAACGGACTGCCGCTGCGCGACGGTCCCGCGCTCGGGCTTGTACTGGACGGCAGCGGCTGGGGGGGCGACGGCACACTCTGGGGCGGCGAGTTCCTGCTGGCCGACTACGCCGGATACCGGCGGGTGGGGCACTTCGATGCGGTTCCGATGCCCGGTGGCGACCGCGCGGCCACGCAACCGTGGCGCAATGTCGTCGGTCATCTGCACGCGGCGTTCGGCCGGGGGAGCATGCGCGAACTGGGTCGCCTTCGCGCGCTCGCAGAGCTGCCGTCCGCGACCGTGTCGATGCAACTGAGCATGATCGAACGTGGCGTGAACGCGCCGCGGGCGTCTTCGGCCGGGCGTCTGTTCGATGCGGTGGCCGCCGTCCTCGGGATCGCCCCCCTCGGCCAGGACTACGAGGGAGAGGCGCCCATCCGTCTCGAGGCGATGGCCGCCCGGGCCGGCGGCGGGCACGGGGCGTACGCCTGCGAACTGATCGACGGCGAGCGTCTTCGGTTCGTGTGGCGGCCGCTCTGGGAGGAACTGCTCGGTGACCTTCATCGGGGCGTGCCGTCGGAAATCATCGCCAGCCGTTTCCACCAGGGTCTGGTGCGGGCGCTGGTGCATGGTGCGGCAAGCCTCGCCGCCCGTCATGGCGTGCAGGACGTGGTGCTGTCCGGTGGCGTGATGCACAACGCCGTCCTGCTTGAAGGTCTGCGCCGGGAACTTTCGAAGACCGGTCTGCGACCCCACTGGCATTCGCGACTGCCCGCCGGCGACGGGGGCCTCTCGCTCGGCCAGGCGGTCATCGGCCTGCACCGGGCCCAGCGCGGCGCGCTCAGTCCGCCCGCCAGACGGGTCGCCACCAGCGCAAGCTGAGTCCCATCACGGCCAGGCCCAGCATCGCCGTCACGGTGGACGCCAGCGGTGCGCCCAGCCGTTCGGCGAGTTCGCCGATCCAGAAGAAACCGATTGGCCCCAGACCGATGCACATGGTCAGCAGCCCCATCGCCTGTGCCCGCGTGGATTGCGTGGCGGCCAGGTAGATGATCGTCGCCTGCATGACCGCGAAGGCCGCCTGGCCGCAGCCCATGCCGAACAGCGCGGCGCCGGCAAGCCCGGCGACGGGCGCGTTGGCGAATGCCGTCAGCATCACCAGGTAGGTGAGGATTCCGCCGATGTAGAGGCGGCCGTAGTGTTCGACACGGGCAAAGCGGGTGAGCGCGATCGCGGCGATCAGCGCACCCAGGCCGTCCATGCTGGCGAGCAGGCCCGTGCCGTCGGCATCGAGCCCGAGTTCGTCGCGGGCGATCACCGGCACCATGCTGGCCACGGGCCAGCCGAACAGGTTGAAGACGATCGTCGCCCAGAGGGCGCCCGCCAGGCGTGGGCTGGCCCGGGCCGCTGTCAGACCCTCGGTCAGTGCCGTCCGCAGTGTGGGCCGGTTGGCGGTGTCGGTTCCGTCGGGCGGGCGCAGGCCCCGGGCCGCAAAAAGGGCCAGCGTGTAGGCGGCCAGCCCGAAGGCGAAAATGCTTTCGATGCCCGCGGTGGCGAGCAGCAGGCCGCCGAGCGCCGGGCCGGCCAGCCGGCTCGCATTGCTCGCACCCACGTCCAGCGACATCGCCGTGCCCATGTTGAGCGGGCCCACCGCGTTGCCGATGAGCGCGCGGCGGAACGGGTTGTCCGCCGCCCAGGCGGTGCCGTTGACGAAGCTGGCCAGCGCCAGGTGCCAGATCTGCAGGGCCCCGAGATGGGCGACGACGAGCAGTGCGGCCGTGGTCAGCCAGGACACGATGAGGATCCAGCGCACGCCCGTGCGGTGCGGCACGCGCGCGGCCAGCGTGCCGAAGAGCATGCCGAACAGCCCCATGGGCAGCAGGCGCAGCATGGTGAGCATGGCCACGACGAACGACGAACCGGTTTCGGCGTAGGCATAGACGCCGAAAGCCAGGATCTCCAGCCAGCGAACGACGAAGGTGAGCATGCCCACCGACCAGAGACGGCCGAAATCCGGCTTGCGAAACAGCGCGGACAGGGTGGCGGGGGCGGAATCGTCTTGCGGGGCGGGCATGGATCGCGATTCGTGGACAGCCCGCCATTGTAGGCACCGGCGGGGGCAGGCGCACCGTGCGCGTCACCCGACCCGGACCGGCCCCGCCGTTCCGTTCGCGATCTCGAAGCGGGCGAGTTCCTCGGATCGGGCGACGGGCTCCCGGATGGTCGACATTCCCACGAAGGTGGCGCGCATCCGCCGGGCGTCGATGTCCAGGCGCAGGTAGCCGCGCCTGTCGGTATGGGTGTAGCGTACGGCCGGGTGCTCCTGCTGCACCCGGGCGACGAAGCGCGGGCTCGGCACGGGCGAGGTGACGGCGCCGCAGACGAACTCGCTGGCCACCACGCCGCGTCCGGGATCGGCATCGTCGCGCATCAGGGCGTTGGCATAGAACGCGTGCACGTCGCCGCTGACGACCACCGGGTTGCGGACCTCGTCACGCGAGAGCACTTCGAGAAGCGCATTGCGTTCCCCGAAGTAGCCGTCCCAGCCGTCGGTGAACACCTGCGGCACCTCCCGGAGGGTCACAGTGGCCGGCTGCATCAGGGACTGGTTGCCCAGGATCGTCCAGGGAACCTCCGCGTTCGCGGGCAGGCGCGAGAACAGCCAGCGGCGCTGCTGCGCGCCCAGCATGCTGTGGGCCGGATCATGAAGCAGGGGGCAGCGCCGCGGGTCGAGGCCCCGCAGGAACGCTGCCCGGATGTCGGGGCATGGTTCCGGGTCACG
>JAUIAI010000064.1 GCA_030425615.1 Gammaproteobacteria bacterium | reverse complement strand
CGAGGGGATGCTCGCATCACCCAGGCTCGCGGCGTACCGGCGGTTCTTTCGCCACTCGTACACCACGGACGAAATCATGCTGCCGACCTTCATCATGAACTCGCCGTGGCGCGACACGGTGGTGCAGGACAACCTGCGGCTCATCGACTTCAGCGAGGGAACACCGCGGCCGCGCACCTGGACGATGGCCGACGCCGATCGGGTTCTCGGCAGCGACAAGCTCTTCGCCAGGAAGTTCGATCCCGGTGTGGACGACGCGATCATCGAACGCGTCGCGGCGCGTGCCGGGCAGCGCTGATCGTCAGGCGCGGCTCAGGCCGCGAGTCGCTTCATGAGGGCGTCTCGTTCGCGCTCGGCCAGTCGGTGCACGACCTCCTGGAACTCCTCGGGCGTACCGATGTCGTTGTAGCGGCACCGGGTCAGGGGCACGCCGTCAATCCGCATGCCTTCGCGCATGGCGGCCGCGAAAACGTCGCTGAGGACGACCTCCGGGGCGTCCGCGGGCACGGCCCCGAGCATGTCGGCCATGAATCCCGCGAACTCCGGCGACCAGACGGCAAGCCCCCACATCCACCGCAGGCTGGTGGCCTTGGGCTTGTCCACGAACGCGAGCGCCCGCCCGTCGGCATCGATGTCGACCATCCCGAACTTGCTCGGGTTGTTGGTCTCGAACAGACCCAGCGAGACATCGGCGCCCGATTTCCGATGCTGGCGCGAAAGGCGTGCGACGGCATCGTAGGGTTCGACGAGAGTGTCGGGCATCGCGAAGATGGTCTGCGCCTCGCCGCTCCATGGACGGGCCAGGTCCAGCGCGAACGGCATTCCGCGCGGGGTTTCCTGGAACGCATAGGAAATGCTCAGTCCGTGCTGCTGACCGCTCCTCAGGTACTCCATGATGTCGGACTTGCCGGGGCCGAGCACGATGACCACCTTGTCGACGCCGGCGGCGCGGAAGCCGGCCAGGTGTCGTTCGATCGTGGTCAGCGGCTGCCAGCCGATGCGGGTGTCCGGGGCGTGCCCGAAACCCAGCGGCATGATCTCCTTGCTGCTCGGGATGGCGCCCAGCCGGGAGCCGCGTCCGGCGGCCGGCAGGACCCCGACCAGATTGTTGCGCTTGAATCGTTTCATGAGGGGATCATCGGGTTCAGGTTGAATTCGAAAGGCGTCGGATCTCGTCGGACAGCCGCGCGGCCAGGCGGTTCATCATCTCCGGCTCGCGCGCTTCGACCACGAGTCGCAACAGGGGTTCGGTGTTCGACGCGCGCACGACGAACCACCATTCGTCGTATTCGACGCGTACGCCGTCGATATCGAGCAAATCGCGTACCTCGCCCAGTTCGGGCGCGAGCGCGCGCAGGCCAGAGATCACCGCCTGGGTCTCCGGCACGCGAAAGTTGATTTCGCCGCTCGCGTGGTAGCGGCTGATGCCGGCCATCATGTTCGAGAACGTGCCGTTCCCGGCAGCCTTCCAGCGTCCATAGACATCGAGCACCAGGAGCATGGCCAGCATCGCGGAATCGCTGCAGGCGAAATCCCGGAAGTAGTAGTGTCCGGCGAGTTCGCCGCCGAGCGTGGCTCCCAGTTCGCGCACCCGGCTCGCGCCGTAGGCTCTGCCGACCTTCCACGTGCTGATCCGTACGCCCATCGGGCGCAATGTCTCCGCGACCGAACGCGAGGTGCGGATGTCCTGGACCAGGTGGACGTCATTTTCGCCCTTGTCCAGGTAATGACGCGCCAGGACGGCGAGAATGAGATCGGGAGGCACGAGCGCTCCGAGCTCGTCCACGAAGACCACACGGTCCGCGTCGCCGTCGAAAACCATTCCGAGGTCGCAGCCGCGTTCGCGGACCGTCTGCGCCAGCGCCTCGCGATTCGCCGCCACCAGTGGATCGGGGCCGTGATTCGGGAACCGGCCGTCCAGCGCTTCGTTCAGATAGATCGCGGTGTCGCCCAGCAGTGCGCGCGCGAAGAGCCCGCCCATGCCGTTGCCCGTGTCCACCGCCAGACGCAGTCCGCCGAGATCGGGAAGCTGTCCGCGCAGGAATGCGAGGTAGGGTTCCTGTCCGTCGAAGCACCGCAATTTTCCCCGCGTGCCGGCCGGAGTCACCGTGTCGTGGGCCACCCACTGCTGCAACGTGGCAAGGCCCGTTTCGAAGCCGACGGGGCGCGAGTCCACCGTGGAAATCTTGATGCCGTTGTACTTCGCCGGATTGTGCGAGGCGGTGATGCACGCCGATGCACGATAGCCGTCACGTGCGGTGAGCCAGTAGATCATGGGCGTGGTCGCCAGCCCGACGTCGTCCACGTCTGCTCCCGCATCGCGCACGCCGCTGCTCAGGGCATCGAACATCGCATCGGACGACTCACGGCAGTCGCGACCGATCAGCACCTTGTCGGCGTCCAGCAGCCGCGGCAGGAAATAACCGATTCGGTACACGTCGTCGAGGAGCAGAGTCTCCCCGTAGACGCCGCGGATGTCGTAGGCGTGAAAGATGCTCATGTGAGAATGGGCTGGTGTAGGCGATCCGTGGCGCAACGACGCCCTGAAGCGGTGCGGATAACCGTCACGGCTCGTCGACGCGCAAGGGAATATCGATCGAACTGATAACCCAAGGCTGTCGCATGAGCACCGCGAGCGGGTATCAAAACGTGAGATTTGTCGCATTTTCCCCATGTTCTGCGGGTCGCGTGACCGGGCAGGTTGCCTGTCGCCGTCAAGGAATCCGATTCTTGAATCGCAACGAAGACCTCGTGCTCGCGTTCGAACAGGGCCGGGTGGCGGATGTCCGCCTTGCCGCCCCTCGGATCGACACGCACATCAGCCACGTTTTCCTTACGCCGGATCGGGCGATCAAGCTCAAGCGCAGCGTTCGTCTGCCGTTCGTGGATTTCTCGACGGTCGACAAGCGCCGTCTCGCGTGCGAGGCCGAGTTCGCGGTCAACCGGCGAATGGGTAGCAGGCTTCACCTGGGTGTCCTGCCGGTCGTGGTCCACGGCGACGGCTACCGCCTCGGGGGCGACGGCGAGCCCGTCGACTGGGTCGTGGAGATGCGGCGCTTCGATCAGTCGCAGCAGTTCGACGAACTGGCCGCCCGTGGTCGCCTGACGGGCTCGCTCGCGGAGGAGACGGCGCAGAGGATCGCCGAGGTCCACGCCGGCCTCGATCCGGTCCTGGATCCGTGTTGCGCGACCGACTTCACCCAGGTGATCGAGTCCCTGCGCGCGACCGAGGCCGATGGCGTCGGCCGCCACGGTCTGCCGCCGGGAGACCCCGCGCTGTTCGAGCGGCTGAACGCCGAGCACGACCGGCTGCGCCCGTTGATCGAACGCCGTCGCGCGGCGGGTCGCGTGCGCCGCGGCCACGGCGACCTGCACCTGCGCAATCTGTGCCTCTTCGAGGGCGAGCTGACCCTGTTCGACGCGCTGGAGTTCGACGACCGCATGGCCACCGCGGACGTTCTCTACGATCTCGCCTTCCTGCTCATGGACCTGCGTCACCGGTCGCTGCGCGAACAGGCGAATCGGGCGATGAACCGGTATTGGGACGTGTTCGGCGAGGAGGAGTCGGGGCTCGCCCTGATCCCTCTGTTCACGGCCCTGCGTGCCACGGTCCGGATGGCGGTCGCGGCCGAGGCCGGCGACGCCGGACAGTCGGACGAGTACCGGCGACTCGCCTTCGATCTTCTGGCACCGCATGACGCGAGAGTGATCGCGATCGGTGGGCTCTCCGGCGTCGGCAAGTCCGCCGTGGCCAGGGCGGTGGCCGCACGGCTGCCGGGTCCGGCGGGCGCAAGGATTCTGCGAACCGACGTCCTGCGCAAGTCGCCGTTGGCGCCAGGTCCGCAATCGGCCGCCGAGACCCCGCTCCCGGCACGGCCTCGGCCCACGTACTCCGCCGATGCCCGCCGGCGGATCTACACGCTCCTGGTCGAGCGGGCCGTAGCCGCGCACGACGCGGGTGCGGTCGTGATCGCCGACGCCACCTTCCAGGACGAGGACGTCCGTGCGGAGCTGTCCGGACTGAAACGGCCGGTCAGCGGGATCTGGCTCGATGCACCGCTCGAGGTCCGGCTGCGACGGATTGCCGGGCGCAGCGCAGATCCCTCGGATGCCGACGAGGCCGTCGCCCGTGGTCAGCGGGACCCCGGATCACTCGGAGCCGGCTGGCAACGGATCGATGCCGGCGGCTCGATCGACGACGTCAGCCGGCGGGTGGTGCAGGCGTTGCAGTCGAGCGCCTGAGCCGAAGGGCACCCGGGGTTGCGCCGGGGCGGCGGCCGTCGCGGGTCCGGGCGACGCGCTCAGCGCCCCCAGCGCATCGCGATCAGATCGGCTTCACGCGCCAGCCCGAGCAGTCGGTCGAGCGTGCGCGTCGACAACGGCACCTGGGGATGGCGGACATGATCGCTGCGGATGACTCCGCCGGCCTTGAAGACCGCCTTGGTGGCCCGCAGCCCGCACTGCCGGTTCTCGTGATTGATCAGCGGCAGGCAGTGTTGCCAGTGCCCGAGCGCCGCGGCGGCATTGCCGGCGCGATGTTCCGTGATGATCGGCCGGATCCGCTCAGGCTGCAGCGCCGAGGTCATGCTGCCCGTGGCACCGGCGTCCAGATCCGCGAGCAGGGTGACGCCTTCCTCGCCGTCGTAGGGACCCAGGACATGTTCGCCGGCCGCGGCGAGCAGCGCCGCGATCTTGTCGGCCGCGAACGGGCATTCGATCTTGAAGCACGACACATTGGCGAGCTCACGAGCCATTCGGGCCAGCAGATCCACGGAGAGCGCCACGCCGGAAAGCGGCGCGTCCTGAACCATGATCGGGATCGACAGGACATCGTCGACGGCCGCGAAGTGCTCGAAGATGCCCTGCGGTCCTGGGTACAGACCGGACCCGTGATAGGGCGGCATCATCATCACCATGGCCGCGCCCATGGCCTGGGCCTGTCGGGCCCGCTCGACGACGATGGCCGTGCTGAAGTGGCTGATGGTGACGATCACGGGAACCCGCCCCGCCGCGTGTTCGAGGCAGAGCCGGGTGAGGGCCGCGCGTTCGTCGTCCGAGAGCACGAACTGCTCGGAGTAGTTCGCGAGCACGCAGATGGCGTCCGAGCCCTGGTCGATCATGCAGTCGATGACACGGCGCATGCCGTCCTCGTCCAGGCGGCCATCGTCGTGAAACGGGGTGGGTGCCACCGGCAGGATCCCGGTCAGGGGCTGTGTCATGGGGTGTCTCCTCAAGTCGTTCCCGGGGTCGGTGCGGGCTGCGCCGACGTTGCCCGGAGATCTTCGCACGATGCGCCCGCCGTTGCCGGCAGCCACGCCCGGCGTCACCGGAAACCCACCCGGGCCGGCTCTGGGCGATACTCGCGGTAGAGACAAGCCCGTCCGTTCCGGCGCCCGCCCATGATCATTTCATCGCTGCTCGACACCGACCTGTACAAGTTCACGATGATGCAGGTCGTGCTTCACCAGTTCCCGGGGGCGAGGGTGGAGTACCGCTTCCGCTGCCGCACACCCGGTGTGGACCTGACCCCTTTCGTGGGCGAGATCCGCGACGAGATCGACAGCCTGTGCACCCTCAGGTTCCGTGAGCGTGAGCTCGCCTATCTGCGCGGGTTCCGGTTTCTGAAGAGCGATTTCATCGATTTTCTGGGTTTGTTCCAGATGAACGCCAAGTACATTTCGGTGTCGGCTTCGCCCACCGGCGGCGGGGAGATCGAGATCGCCGTGCAGGGACCCTGGCTGCATACGATCCTCTTCGAGATCCCGGTGCTGGCGATCGTCAACGAGATCTACTTCCGTCATCACTACCCGGCTCCGGAGTACGCGGAAGGGCGCCGCCGGCTGGACGAGAAGATCGCTCTGGTGACCGGGCGCGACGACCTGCAGGGCTTGCGCATCGCCGACTACGGCACGCGCAGGCGCTTCTCCCGGCTCTGGCACGAGGAAGTGATCCTGACCTGCCGCGAGAAGCTGGGGCCGGTGTTCGCAGGAACCTCCAACGTCTTCTACGCCATGAAGCACGGCCTGATTCCCCTGGGCACGATGGCGCACGAGTACCTGCAGGCCTGCCAGGCCCTGGGCCCGCGCCTTCGCGATTCCCAGGTCTTCGCCTTCGAGGTCTGGGCCCGCGAGTACCGGGGTGATCTGGGGATCGCGCTGTCCGACGTCTACGGGATGGACGCCTTCCTCAACGACTTCGACCTCTACTTCTGCAAGCTGTTCGACGGCGCACGGCACGACTCGGGTGACCCGTTCCACTGGGGGGAGCGACTCATCGCCCACTACGAGGCGAACCGCGTCGACCCCCGGACCAAGACCCTCATCTTCTCCGATGCGCTGAATTTTCCCCTGGCGATCCGCCTCTACGAGCGATTCCACGGCCGGTGCGGCCTGGCCTTCGGCGTCGGCACCAACCTGACGAACGATCTCGGCTACACGCCGCTGCAGATCGTCATGAAGATGGTTCGCTGCAACGATCAGCCCGTGGCCAAGCTCTCCGACACGCCGGCCAAGAACATGTGCGAGGACGAGGGCTACGTGCGCTACCTGCGCCAGGTGTTCGGCATCCCCGACCCCGCGGCCCAATGATGGCCGGCGTGATCAACGGCGTCGGACGGGAGGGGTCATGAGCCGCCTGGCCTTCGAGCGGCCACACGCCCTTGGCGAGGAAGAGGCGATCGAGGTGACGCGCCGCCTCGCGCGGACCATGGCCGACGACTACGGGGTGAGCAGCGAGTGGCAGGGCAACACGCTGGCCTTCCGCCGCAGCGGTGTCCGGGGCACGCTCGAGGTGTATGCCGACCGCATCGTGCTCGATGCGAAGCTCGGTCCGCTGCTGGCCGCGTTCGCGCCGCGCATCCGTGATCGTCTCGAGCACAATTTCGCGGCCTGGTACGGCGATTGAACGGGTGGGCCGCGGTGGCCGGCGTCGTCGCCCGGCGCTACAGTCCGGCCGGCGCGGCGGCCGGCCGCAAGTCGCTATTCCCGTGCTTCGCGGGGCACAACGGGGTCAGGCCCGGCAACTTGATTAGAATCGCCGCGTGACCACGCTGCTACCCATCATTCTGCTCCTGCCGGTGTGTGCCGGCATCCCGCTCGCCGCCTGGGGAACCCGCGCGCTCGGCCGCGCGCCGGCCATGGTCGCGGTGTCGCTGGTCGTGGGCTGCGCACTGGTGCTCCTGCTGTCCCAGGGAGGGGCGGTCATGGCCGGCGAAGTGCCGGTCTGGACGATGCCCTGGATTCCCTCCATGGGAATCGGAATCGATCTCCGGCTGGACGCGCTCGCCTTCCTGTTCTGTTTCCTGATCCTCGCCATCGGGATCCTGATCGTCGTCTACGCGTACTACTACCTGCACGACCACGATCCGCTGGACAAGTTCTACATCACGTTGATGGTGTTCATGATGGCGATGCTCGGCATCGCTCTGTCGGACAACCTGGCAACGCTGGTGGTGTTCTGGGAACTGACCTCGCTGTCGAGCTTTTTCCTGATCGGGTACTGGAGCCGCAACGCGGACTCGCGGCGCTCCGCGCGGGTGGCCCTGGCGGTCACCGGTGGCGGCGGACTCGCGCTGATGGCGGGCGCGGTCCTGCTGGCCCAGATCGGTGACAGCTACCGGATCAGCGAACTGACCACTCATGCGGCCGCGATCGTCGACGATCCGCGCTACGTCTGGGCGCTCGTGCTGATCCTGCTCGGTGCGTTCACCAAGAGCGCCCAGTACCCGTTCCATTTCTGGCTGCCCGCAGCCATGGCGGCGCCCACACCGGTGTCCGCGTATCTGCACTCTGCCACCATGGTGAAGGCCGGCCTGCTGCTCGTGGCGAAGCTTCACCCGGTCATCGGGGGTACCGAACTCTACACCGCGCTGGTCTCGGGTTTCGGGCTCGTGACCCTCGTGGTGGCGGCGGGCACCGCCGTGTTCAAGCACGATCTCAAGGGCCTGCTGGCGTACTCCACGATCAGCCATCTCGGCATCATCATGTTCCTGCTGGGATTGTCGACGCCGCTGGCCTCGGTTGCCGCGGTGTTCCACATCATGAACCACGCGTCGTTCAAGGCCGCGTTGTTCATGAGCGCCGGCATCATCGATCACGAGGCCGGCACGCGCGACGCCCGCCGCCTGGGCGGGCTCTGGCGCTTCATGCCTGTGACCATGGTCCTGGCCACCCTCGCTGCCGCCGCGATGGCGGGGATACCGCCTTTCAACGGATTCATCTCGAAGGAGATGTTCTTCGAACAGGCCCTGCACATCGAATCGGTCGGCTGGCTCGGAACGCTCGCCCCGGTGCTGGTGGTCGTGGGCGGGGCGTTCAGCGTGGCCTATTCGGTGCGCTACATCCACGACACCTTCTTCAACGGTGAGCCGCGTGACGTGCCCGGGCATCCGCACGACCCGCCCGTCGGGATGCGCGCGCCGGTGGTCCTGCTCGTGATCGTCTGCGTGCTCGTGGGCCTGATGCCGGCGCTGATCGCACAGCCCCTGGTCGCCCAGACGGCGGCGGCCATCGCCGGGCCCACGTCGGTGGTGCCCGAATTCCACCTGAGCCTCTGGCATGGCTTCAACTGGCCGCTGTTGATGAGCGCGATCGCGGTCGCGGCCGGCATCGGCATCTATTGGTCGTTGCAGTTCCGCTTCAGTCTTCACAC
>JAUIAI010000063.1 GCA_030425615.1 Gammaproteobacteria bacterium | reverse complement strand
AGGATCTCCCGAATCCGGTCCGTCAGTCGGTCAGGGCTAACCGCATCAAGACTGACCGGCTGCCCGTCTTCCGTTTCGTCGGTCGGGGTTTCCGCTATCCCCTTGCCGGCCATCAGTAAATCGCTCGAACAAGCAATCTATCGTGCGCTCTCAACACTGACCGGCCGATAGCAGCACCGTAGTGAAATCGGTTGACTGCGGCCGTTTCATCGTACATTGTGAGCACACCTAACCAAACCGACACACACCAAAGGCGGCGTTGGCGCGCCGCCCCACCGGAGAGACGGATGCCGAACACACGAGAGGGTTGGCACCCGGAAGACATCAAGGCGGCGATCCGCAAGAAGGGCTTCAACCTGCGCCAGCTCGCGCTGGAGAACGGTCTCTTCGAGAGCGCGGTCCGCTCCGCCGTGATTCGACCCTGCCTGCCCGGGGAGACCGTGATCGCCGCCTTCATCGGCGTGCCGGCCCAAGAGTTGTGGCCCGACCGATACGAGGTCGACGGCACTCCCCGACACCGCCATTCCAAGCACGCGCATCGTATCGCCACGGCGGCGGCGAGTCAGCGTCAGAAGAGTAACGCTGCATGAACCACCGCGAGTTGCATGCCGGTTTTTTGGTCCGTTTGGATCAAATTCGTGCCTCGGCGCGGCTTCGCGAGGTGGATCCGGACTGGGTCGAGCTGCTGGCGGAGTCGATCGCCCGGGACGGGGTGACGTCGCCGCTGACGGTGCGGCCGGCGCGGGACGTGACCAAGGGCGGCCGGTGGGGCAAGGCGCACGAGGGCCTGTACGACCTGCTCGCCGGCGCCCATCGGCTGGAGGCGGCCCGGAAGGCCGGGCTGGAAGAGGTCCCGGTCGAGATCCGCCACCCGGAGAGCCCGGACGCGGCGCGGCTGATCGAGATCGACGAGAACCTGATCCGCCATGAGCTGCGGCCGCTCGACAGGGCGGTGTTCCTGGCCGAGCGCAAGGCGATCTACGAGCGCCTGCACCCGGAGACGCGGCAGCACGTGGCCGGTGGCCACGCCAAGGCGAAGGGGTCTGCAAGCGTCACGATGACGTTTGCAAAAGCGACCGCCGACCGGATCGGCCTCTCGCGCAGCGCGATCGAGCGCTCGGTGCGGATCGCCGCCCGCATCCCTGCGGATCTCCGCAGCGCCATCTCGCGCTCGCGGATCCTCGAGCAGCAGAACGAGCTGCTGGCCTTCGCCGATCTGCCGGCCGACCGCATGGGCCCGGTGCTCGACCTGCTGCGCGAGGGCAAGGCGAAGCGTGTTTCCGAGGCGGTCGCCCGGCTCGAGGGCCGCACGGTGACGCCGGAGGCGGCCGAGGACCGGCAGCTGCGCCAGCTCACCGACGCGTGGGTCCGGGCCGCGCTCCCCGTGAAGCATCGCTTCGTTCGAGAGATCGCCGGCGATCTGCCGGCCGACTGGCTGCCGCGGGCAGCCTCTTCCGAGGAGGACTGACCATGCTGATCGACGGCCCCGTGACCCTGACGCGCCCTGACGGGCGCACCTGCACCATCGACGCGCGGGCGCTCTCGGCCCTCGTGACGGCCGCGAAGACACTCTCGCGCGATCTCGATGCCGACGACCGGCGCGAGATCGACGAGGCCGCCCGGGATCTCGCCTGCATCCTTCATGGCGACGGCGCCGGCCGCGTCGAAGTCCGCAATCCGGGCTACGTCGACGTCCGCGGTGCGCGGGCCCACGACCGGGCGCGCCGGCGCTTCGTGGCGGCCTCCGCGGAGCAGGCGAGCCGCTGACCATGGTCCGCGCCGCCGACGACACGCAGACGCTCGACCTTCTGACCTGGGAGCCGCCCCGGATCGTCGAGCGGTTCGAGGAGAGCAAGGTGCGCAGCGGCAGCCACCGCGACCGGATCGCGCGGGCGGTGGCGGAGACGCTGCGCTCCTGCTCGCTGTCCCGGGAGGCGATCGCCGAGGGCATGGCGGACTGGCTCGGCGAGGAGGTGTCCCGGCACATGCTGGACGCCTACGCCAGCCAGGGCCGGGCGGAGCACACGATCAGCTACCTGCGCATGCTCGCGCTCGTCCACGTGACCGGCGACCTGCGCCTGCTGCAGCTCGGCGCCGAGCTGTTCGGCTCCAGCGTCGTCGAGGACCGCTACCTGCCCTGGGTCGAGGTCGGCCAGCTCGCCGCCAACCGGGACGAGGTCGGCAAGGCCTACGAGTCCGCCCTGCGGCAGGCCAGACGGGAGACCCGCCGGTGACCGAGATGAAGACCTGGTTTTCGCCGGCCGAGCTGGCCGAGCTGCAGCTTCCGGATCTCCCGAGCACCGAGAGCGGCATGTTGCGGCTGGCCAAGCGTCAGCGCTGGCGGGAGCTGCGCAACGCCGCGGGCGAGCCGATGGCGCGGCAGCGGCGGGCGCGCGGCGGCGGGTGGGAGTACCACTACGGGCTGCTGCCGATGCGGGCCAAGGCCAAGCTGGTGACGGACCACACGCGGGCGCAGCGCGCGGCCGAGGCCGAGGGCGAGCCGGACGAGCCGCGGGCGGGGCGGGCGAGCCCGGAGCTGTGGGCGTGGTTCAACCGCCTGCCCGACGCGCGCAAGGCCAAGGCGCGCGACCGGCTGCGCATCATCCAGGCGGTGGAGGCGCTGTACCACGGCGGGCTGCAGAAGAACGTCGCCGTGGCCACGGTGGCGCGCCGCGAGCGCATCGCCGGCAGCACCATCTATCTGTGGCTCCGCAGCGTGAAGGGGCTCGACCCGGCCGACCGTCTGGCGGCCCTGGCCCCGCGCCACAAGGGCGGCGCGGCGCCGGCCGAGTGCCCGCCGGCCGCCTGGGAGTATCTGAAGGCCCTCTACCTGCACCATTCACAGCCGAGCTTCGAGCACTGCTACCGGGAGACGGTGCGGTCCGGCGCGGAGCAGGGCTGGGCGCTGCCCTGCGCGCGCACCATGCGGCGGCGGATCGAGGCGCTGTGGCGGCCGCTGGTGGTCTACCTGCGCGAGGGGCCGGACGCCCTGAAGCGGCTCTACCCGCCGCTGGAGCGCGACCGCAGCCAGCTCCACGCGCTGGAGGCCGTCAACGCCGACTTCCACACCTTCGACGTCACCGTGGCGATGCCCGGCGCCGAGGACGGCGCGCGGCCGTCGCTGATCGCCATCCAGGACCTCTATTCCAACAAGATCCTGGCGTGGCGGGTCGACCTGCATCCGACGTCGACGGCCGTCCGCCTCGCGTTTCACGACGTGTTCGAGGCGTGGGGCATCCCCGATCACGCGGTGCTCGACAACGGCCGCGAGTTCGCCTCGAAGCTGATCACCGGCGGCCAGAAGACGCGCTACCGCAACAAGATCAAGCCGGAGGAATGCGTCGGCCTCTTGACCGAGCTGGACGTCCGCGTCCACTGGACGCTGCCGTACTCGGGCCAGTCGAAGCCGATCGAGCGCGCCTTCAAGGATTTCTGCGACACGATCTCGAAGCACCGCGCCTTCGAGGGCGCCTACACCGGCAACAGCCCGGCGGCGAAGCCCGCGAACTACGGCACCCGCGTGGTGCCGTTCGACACGTTCCTCCAGGTCGTGGCCCGCGGCATCGACCTGTACAACGCCCAGGAGGGCCGGCGGACCAAGGTCTGCGGCGGGGTGAAGAGCTTCGACCAGGTCTTCGCCGAGAGCTACGACCGCCATCCGATCCGCAAGGCCAGCGCCGAGCACCTGCAGATGGCGCTGATGACGGCCCAGGCGGTGAAGGCGCGCCAGCCGTCGGGCGAGCTGCACGTGCTCGGCAACCGGTTCTGGGCGCCGTGGCTCACCGGCTACATCGGCCACACCCTCACCGTGCGCTACGACCCGGACGACGTGCGCTCCGGGATCGAGGTGTTCCGCTCCGACGGCGCCTATCTCGGCGCCGCCGACTGCTGGGCCGCGACCGGGTTCTTCGACCAGGAGTCGGCGCGCAAGCACGGCCGCGAGCGGCGGGGCTGGCTGCGCAAGACACGCGAGCTGGCCGAGATCGAGCGCTCGATGGGCCAGGACGAGGTGATGCGCCTGATGGCCGCCGCGGCGCCCGCGCCGGCGCCGGAGAGCAAGGTCGTGCGGCCGCTGCGGCTGGCCGGCTCGGCGGCGCTGGCCGCGGAGGCGATGGACGCGGCCGAAGACGAAGAGACGGAGATGGACCGGAACTTCGCGGCCTCGGTCGCGGAGCTGGCGGCATTCCGCCGCCGCGACCCCTGAGCGAATGGGCCCCGCCGTGGGGAGCACGGCGAGGCCCGGAGTCGATCACGAAAGGAGCCCGAGCCTGTCATGAGCACCGCAGAAACGCAACACACCTGGACCGAGGAGGCGCAGGACGGCCTGCGCGCCGAGCTGGCCGCCTACCAGGAGGCCGAGGGCCTGTCCCAGGCGGCGCTGGCCCAGCGCCTCGGCGTCGCCGAGGGCACGCTCTCCGGCTGGCGGCGGCGCAACTACCGGGGCGACAACGCCCAGGTCGCCGCCAACGTGCGGCGCGGCCTGGACAGCCTGAAGTCCCGCGCCCGCACCGCCGCCGGCCTGCCGCACGACATCGGCTACCAGGAGACGCCGACCTCGCGGCGGATGGTCGAGATCCTGACCTTCGCCCAGGTGGCGCCGACGATCGGCGTGATCGCGGCCGGCGCCGGCGCCGGCAAGACGACGACGGCGCGCTACTACGCGGCCACCAACAGCAATGTCTGGCACGTCACGGCGGAGCCCTGCACGGCGACCACATACCCGATGCTGGGGCTGGTCGCGGAGGCGATGAACCTCAGCGAGCGGGTGCAGACGCGCCTGTCGCGGGCGATCTCCGCCTATGTGCGCGACAAGGGCGGGCTGATCGTCGTCGACGAGGCGCAGCACCTCAACACGCCGGCGCTCGACCAGCTGCGCTCGATCCACGACGCCGCCGGCGTCGGCCTGGCGCTGCTCGGCAACGAGCAGGTCTACGCCCGGCTCGACGGCGGCGGGCGGAAGGCCGCCTTCGCGCAGCTGTTCAGCCGCGTCGGCATGGCGCTCACCCAGGCCGGCCCGCGCGAGCGCGACATCCAGGCGCTGGTCGCGGCATGGGGGATCGAGGACGCCGAGGAGCGGCGGTTCCTGAAGGCGGTGGCGGAGAAGCCGGGCGCGCTGCGCGCCATGAGCTTCGTGCTGCGCCTCGGCACGATGCTCGCCGGCGGGCCGGAGGCGCGGACCATCACGCACCTGCGGGAGGCGTACCGGCGCCTCTCCCCGCAGGTCGCGGGCTGACCGATGGCCCGGCGCATCGGGCTGGACGGGAGCCGGACGTGCATCCGCCGCGCCCGGCACGCCTGGGGCGAGCTGCTGCCGGAGTGGGTGGCGGTGCTCGCCGAGGCCTGCGACCGGGAGAGCCAGGCCGGCGTCGCCCGCCGGCTGCGCGTCTCGCCGGCGCGGGTCAGCCAGGTGCTCGGCGCGACCTATCCCGGCCGCGTCGACACGGTCGAAGCCAAGGTCCGCGAGGCCTTCATGGCCGAGACGGTGGCCTGCCCGGTGCTCGGCACCCTGACGGCGGACCGCTGCCGCAGCGAGCGGACGCGGCCCTTCACCCCCAGCACCGCGCTGCGCGTGCGGCTCCACCGGAGCTGCCGCGCCTGCGTGCACAACGGGAGAAGCCATGATGCTCAGCAGTGACCTCTTCGCCCTCGCTCGCTGGTTTGGCGACGCACCGCGCGGCGTGACGATGGATGCCACCGCCGCCCAGCAACTGGCGGGTGCCCTGCGCAAGGCGGGGCGGGACGCCGCCGTGCTCGAGCGGCGCGCCGGCATCGACAACGTCGTGACCTTCCAGGCTCGCCGGCGCTCCCGCGAGCCGAACCCCTGGGCGGGGCCGACCGGCGGCGGAGACGCGGCATGACGGAGGATTACGTGCCGCCGGTGCGGCGCATCCAGAACGCGGTAGCGGCGGCGTGCGGGGTTGGCGTGGGGCGGATCGTCAGCCGCCGGCACGATGCGAAGACGGTGGACGCGCGCCACCTGTCGATCGCGCTGGCGCGGCAGCTGCTGCCGTCGATGAGCATCACCGCGATCGCGCGCGCCCACCTGCACGGCCGCCACGCGGCGATCGCGGCGCTGCGGGAGTGGCCGCAGCGGTTGCGCCGGCGGCCGTGGCTCCAGGCGATCGAGCGCGAGGCCCTCGCACGGTTGGGCGTCGGCGCCGGCGGTGCGGCCGGCCTGGACGAGACGCCCGCCGTTCCCGCGGCGCGGGACGCGACGGGCGAGCTGCTCGTCTGCTGCCCGCACTGCCGCCAGTACCTCTCGGTGCCGCTGGTGCAGAGGGCCGCACGATGACGGGCCCCGATCTCTCGCCGCCGGCGCTGCCGCGGATCGGCGTCACGGTGGCCTGGCAGGACGGGGCGCGGGAGCGCCGCGGCGAGGTGGTGACCTATCACCTGCAGGGCAGCCGGATCGTCGTGACGGTGCGCGACCCGGAGGATCCCGAACACCTGGTGACGCTGGTCACCGGCCCGGACGGCGTGCTCGCCGCGCCGCCGGCGACGGCCGCGGAGGCCCAGGCCGTGGCGGCCGCCGTGCTCTCCGGCCAGCGCCTGCCGCTGGGCGTGGAGGCGCAGCTCACGCTGCTCGCCTCGGCCGTGCTCACCCGGGACGCCTCGTGATGGAGCGCCCGGACCTTCTCGCGATCGGCGGCGCGCTCGCCGCGCCGTCCCTCCGCCGGCGCCCGGCGTGGCGTCGGTTTCTCACCTGGCTGTTGGGAGGCTTTCGATGACCGACCAGACGAACACCGCGACCGCGCCGGCGCCGGCCGTCGCCATTCCGCCGGGCTACCGGCCCGACGCCAAGGGGCGCCTGGTGCCGGAGAGCCAGATCCGGCCCCAGGACCTGCTCGAGGATCAGACGGTCGGGAAGATCCTCGGCTACGCGGAGGAGCTGTCCGAACAGATCGCCCGCTTCGGCGCCCACACCATGGAGGACGTGGACGCCTTCCTGGCGATCCTGCGAGAGCAGTACGGGGCCAGCCGTGGCGGCCGGAAGGGCAACATCACCCTCACCAGCTACGACGGCACCCGCCGGGTGACCGTCCAGGTGGCCGACCGGATCGCCTGGGGGCCCGAGCTCCAGGTCGCGCGCGACCTCGTGGACGAGTGCGTCGGCGAATGGGCCGAGGGCGCGCGCTCCGAGATCCGGACCCTCGTCCAGCACGCCTTCCAGCCCGACAAGCAGGGCGAGGTCAGCCGCGAGGCGGTGCTCGCGCTGCGGCGGATCGAGATCGACGATCCGCGCTGGAAGAAGGCCATCGCGGCGATCGGCGACGCGATCCGCGTCGTCGGCAGCAAGACGTATGTGCGCTTCTATCGGCGCGCGCGGCCCGACGCCCGCTGGGAGGCCGTGCCGATCGATCTGGCGTCCCTGTCATGAGGACGGACGACGCCGCCCGATACTCCGTCGAGATCCTGCTCGACGGCGTGCCGCTGTGCCACGTCACGGGGCTGAGCGTCGACCTGTGGCTCGTGGTGGGCGACGACGGACGCTGCCTGCCGGCGTGGCCGGTGGCGCGCCCGCTCGCGGAGCTGGGCCGGGACTGCGCGGCGGCGGCGCTCGCCGCCGTCGGGAGGGCGTGATGGCCGCACGCCGGCCCTGCCCGGTGGACGGCTGCGATGGCACCAGGAGCCCACGCCAGTTGCTATGCCGGAGCTGCTGGATCCGGGTGCCGCAGCCCGTCCGCCACGACGTCTGGCGCCACTGGTTTGGACGGCGCTACGCACCGTCTGCAGAGGAGCGGGCTACGGCCGCGCGGGCTTGGCTGGCTGCCGCCCGCGAGGCGGAGGCGGCCGCGGCAGCCTCCCTCGCCAAGAGCCGGCGGGAGCGGGCGTGATGCGGGGCGCGCTCGAGGCGGCGGCGATGGGGGTCGCGCTGCGGTGTGGCCCCCTGATCGCGGGGCGGCGGCTGACCGCCCGCCAGCGCGGCCTCGTGCGCGCCGACGTGATGCATTTGATCCACGTCCTCGGGCTGCCGGCGGAGCGGCGCGGCGAGGCCTCGGGCGGCCGGCCGGATGCGGCTTGGCTCGACGCCGTTCTCGTCGCCTGCCTGGAGGCCGGCATGTCCTGGGAAGAGGTCTGCGCCGTGGTGAACCGCCGCGCCTACCGGCCGCAGGCGCCGTGGATGGCCGACGCGCCGCTCGAGGCGGACACCGAGATCTGAAGAGGACGCCATGGAGAACACGACAGACGCGAAGAGCCGGGAATTCGCGGAGATCCGCCAGCGCGCGCTGTGGCGCATGTTGATCTACCGGAAGCGGCCCCGGGAGTGGCGGCCGTGGCGCTGGCACTGGGACCTGATCGAGGACGCGATCCTGGGCGCTTTGATCCGCTTCTGCATCGTCGTGTTGATCCCGCTCATGCTGGTCAGCGCGGCCTGTGGCATCGCCGTGCTCGTCCTCGATCCGAACAACGGAGGTTTCTGTGGCTGACAACAGGAACGCGATGCTGGCGAAGATCCACGTGGCCAAGAAGGATCTCGCCCTCACGGACGACACGTACCGGGCGCTGCTCGCCCGGATGACGAAGCACGAGAGCGCCGGGCAGTGCGACGACGCGCAGCTCGATGCCGTGCTCGGCGAGTTCAAGAGGCTCGGCTGGAAGCCGAAGCGGCGGAAGGCGGCGCCGAAGCGGGCGGGCAAGCGGCCGCTGGCGACCGGCGACCAGGCGCGCAAGGTGCGCGCCCTGT
>JAUIAI010000948.1 GCA_030425615.1 Gammaproteobacteria bacterium | reverse complement strand
AGAGTGAATGGCGTTCGTAGATCACGTCGAACGGTTGCCGGCGATGCAGGGCGACCAGATGGTCGAACATCCGCGCGGCGCGCTCCCGGCGGGCCGCCTCCTTGCCGGCGCGGCCGCCGGCCGGCGTCGCGGGCACTTCGGGAAGGCTGTCTATACCGACACCATCGAGACCGGTCGGGCGGGAGTCGACCCTTGCGCTCAGCAGATGAAGACGGGCGCCCTCGGCGGCCAGGGCGCGAACGAGTTCGACGATGTGCACGGTGGCCCCCTTGGCGGCACCGAGCGCGATTCCATGGTCGCAGTTCACGTAGGCGATTCGGGTCATGAGGGCATCCGTTGGAGTTCACGATCGGGTTTGCACGCCGCGTCGCGCAGCCAGGCGGCCAGGAGCCGGGTGTTGCGTTGCAGGTCGAAGCGTCGTTCACAACGCCTGCGTGCCATCAGGCCGCGTCGGAGGCGCTCGTGCGGTCGGGTCAGCGCATCTGAGAGTGCTCCGGCGAGTGCCACGGCGTCGCCTGGAGGTACGAGCCAGCCGGCTTCGTCGTCTCCCACGATCTCCGGGCAGCCGTTGACCGTCGTGGTGACCACCGGAATGGCCATGGCGATGCTCTCGAGCAGGACGGTGGGCAGCGCATCCCGATCCCCGTCGGAGTCGACGACGCAGGGCAGCGTGGTCACGGTGGCACGGCGCAGCGTTTCGATCACGCCGGCCTGGGTCATTGCTCCCCGCAGCCTGACCCGGTCGCTCAGCCCGCAGTCGCGAACCTGCTGTTCGAGCGTGGCGCGCAACGGCCCGTCACCGACGATGTCGCAGGTGAAGGGCAGCCCACGCGCCGCCATCAGTGCGCACGCGGTCACGAGATGGTCGAACCCCTTCTTCGCGACGAGGCGGCCGATCGCCACGATGTGTGCGCCGTTGTCGACGGCTTCGGCCGTGGGTGCGAACCGGTTCAGGTCGATTCCGTTGTACAGCAGTCGGACATCGGCCGGGATCCCGCGGGCGAGCGTCTCGAGATAGGTCCTGTTGGACTCGCTGACGGTGGCCGTGAACTGGGCCTGCTCGAGTTTGTGACGACGCGCCAGCCGGTCGACGGTCTCGTCGACATAGCAGTGATAGATGTCGCGGGCATGCGCCGTGTACGAGAACCGCAACCGCGCCCCGCGAGCCGCGAGCATCGCCACAGTGGTGGCGTCCGAGCCGAAGTGGGCGTGCAGGTGAGACAAGCCGAGCTCGCCCGCGAGCCTGGCGACCCAGCCGGCCTGGTTTCGGAGTCGGCGGACGCGCTGAGCGGACTTCCCGGCCCAGACCGGATGTCGGTCGGTTTCCACGGCCAGCGAGGCTTGCCATTGTCGCTGCCAGTGCGGCGGGGCATCCGCGGACGGATCGTCGTTCTCGCGCAAGAC
>JAUIAI010000062.1 GCA_030425615.1 Gammaproteobacteria bacterium | reverse complement strand
GCGCCGAGCTCAGGTAGTAGCGTGTCGTGGTCGTGGTGACGCCGTCGACCGTTCGCCGTGCCTCGACGCTGGCGATGCTGGCGAGATCGGGCATGCGCAGAGCGTCCGGGTAGGCCCGATCGGAGAACAGCCAGGCGACGTCGTGGCTCACCCGGTGGCGGCGGACCTCGATGCGGCCGTGGTCGGCGTCCGTCGTCTCGAAGCAGGGTCCCGAGAGCGCCGGATCGGCGAAGAAGGTGCGCACGCCCTCCAGCATCGCCGGCCGGTTCGCCTTCAGCGCGAACAGGTAGTCGCCGCCGCGTCCCCGCACGATCCGGGCGGTCTCGACCTGAGCGTGGATCGCATCGGCCGTGACGAGGAGGCCATCCAGCGTGAGCGTCTCCAGCAGCGCTCTCGCGGCGACGATCTCGTTCTCCCCCGGCGCGACCGCCCGCTGGCCGATCACCACGCGGCTGCCCGAGCCGAAAGCCGTCACCACGTGGAGCGGCGAGCGCTCGGCCGCCCGGTCGAAGGAGCGCCGCAGCGTCTTCCCGTCGATCGCCAGCACGCCCGCACCCTCCGACCCGAGGTCGTCCAGAAACGCCGAGAACGCTTTCTCGAAGGCGCTTGGGTCGAGCAGGCGGAACACCCGGCTGAACGTGTCGTGGCTCGGCAACCCGTTCTTCAGGCTCAGGAACTCGCGCAGAAGCGGCTGGCGATCGCGCGCGAAGTCCGCGAAATCCGTGCAGCTCTCCGCTCCGCAAACCGACGCCACGAGCGCGATCGTCAGGATGTCCAACAGCTCGTGGCGGCGCGCGTTGCCGCTGCGCGGATCCGCAATGTCCCCGAAAACGCTCATCAGCGATGCCATCGGTCCCTCCATCGGAACCGCTGACAGAATCCATCTCACCTCAAAGTGCCAGAGTCATTTCTCAAATGCGATTCCCCTGCGCCGATCGCCGGGCCTGCAGCCTCGGGAAACGCCGCCTCCGATGCGCCTGGCGTCTCCGTCGCCCACCCTGTCGATCCGCGCCTCGCCGACGCGGCCCGGCGACGGGGTCCGCACGGGGGCCGAATGAAAGATTCGGAAATCGGGGTCGCGTCTCGGCTCGCCGCCGGTCCGCCCCTGCAGCCGCGCGATCGCGTCGACATACGCCGCTCGCCGCTCGCGATGGCGCATCGCCAGCGCCTCCACGAGCTGGGCGCGCAGGACCGGGCTGCGCGCACTGCGTGCGGCGTCCGGAAGCCGCGTCGCGGCGTTCGATCGGTCTTCTGACATCCCTATTCCCAACGACGGCTGACCCGGGGCGACCGCGCCGCCCGCGACTTGCGAGGCGGCAGAATCTTACCAAAGCGTGACAGCGTCTGTTATATTTGAAGGTTTTGGTGCGGCCCAGCACGATGCCCGTCCAGGTCTTTCGGCCCGGATCACGGCCCGTTGCCGGGGGCTCGCGACCAGCCTCGCATGCCGCTTGCCGGCATGCACCACCGGGAAGTTTATTGGAGCAAGCGCGTCAGGCAGTTCGCAGCGGCGTCACCCCGCCACATCGGGGCATTGAGCACGTCCGCCCGCCCACCGCGCAAGTCCGGTTCCCGTTCCCCGCCCGCCCGCTCACGCGGCCGGGCGCACCCCGTTCGGCGGCGGCACAACGCGAGCCCTCGTGGCCGCGTCGTCGATCGTCGTTGAGCCCGTCCGGGCTCGTGGTTGTCGTCCGGGTGGCCTCCGGGCGGCTTGCCCCAAGCTGAGCTGGCTGCAGCGCAACGGGAATCGACAAGAAAATGCAGGGATTGCATCTGACCGCGGACCTCTACGGCTGCGGGTGCGAGAAGGACCTCCTCGTCGTGGCCGACCGCCTCGCCGGTCTGTGCCGCGGGCTGGTCGAGAAATCCGGTCTCACCATCGTCGACGACAAGTTCTTCACCTTCCCCGAGTACCAGGGCGAGCCGGGCGGCGTCACGGGCGCCGTGCTGCTTGCGGAGTCCCATCTCGCGCTGCACACCTGGCCCGAACGCATGGGGGTCACGCTGGACGTCTACGTGTGCAACTTCACGACGGACAACTCGATGAAGGCCGAGCGGCTGCTGGACGAGCTGATCATCGCGTTCGCGCCCGGCGCGCAGAACACGAACCGCATCCTGCGTGGCTCGGCTGACCCGGAAAGCAAGGCGGACGAACTGCTGCTGGAATGGCTCAACCCCTATGCCGCCTACGGCTACCGGGCGCTCAAGCGCCTGGAGACCACCCGTACGCCCTACCAGACACTCGAGGTCTTCGACACGCCCCAGTTCGGGAAACTGTTCCGGCTGGACGGCTGCTACATGACCAGCGAGCGAGACGAGTTCTTCTATCACGAGCCCATCATTCACACGGCCGGAATGACCCATGCCGGGCCTCGCCGCGCGCTCGTCATCGGCGGCGGCGACGGGGGTTCGAGCGAGGAGTTGCTCAAGTACCCCACCATGGAACGGGTGGTCATGGCCGAACTCGATCCGGACGTCGTCCGCGTGGCCAAGCAACACCTGCAGGCCGTGCACCGCGGCGCCTTCGACGACCCGCGCCTGGAGGTGCGAATCGGCGACGGCTGGAAGTTCGTCGAGCAGACGCAGGAGCGTTTCGACATCGTCGTGCTCGATCTCACCGATCCCGACACCCCGGCCCACGCCCTCTACACCCAGGAGTTCTTCGCGCTGGTCAAGCGCGTCATGAACGAGGGCGCGTACCTGACCCTGCACATCGGTGCGCCCGTCTTCAAACCCGAGGTGGTGGCGCGTCACGTCACGTCGCTGCGCGCGGTGTTCCGCACGGTGCGGCCGATGGGCGTGTACATCCCGCTGTACGGCACCTACTGGGGCCTGGCCTGCGCCACCGACGGCACGGATCCGCTCAGCGTTCCGGCCGCAGAGGTGGACGCCCGCATCGAAGCCCGCGGCATCGGCGAGCTGAACTTCTACAACGGCGACACCCATCACGGCGTGTTCGCCCTGCCCAACTACTACCGGCGTATCGTCGGCGCCTGAGACGGGGCCGGGTTCGCGCCCGGCCCCCTCCACCCGTGATCCCGCGCCTATTCGTTCCAGAAGCCCGCCACGCCCCGACCGGCCCCCTCGGCCTGAATGCCGGGCATTCCCACTATCTCGGTCAGGTGCTGCGGCTGCGGCCCGGCGCGCCGGTCGAATGCTTCGACGGTCTCGGCGGACGCTACCGGGCAATGATCGCAAGCCTGGACAAGCGCTCCGCCGTGCTCGACGAACTCACGCCGGTGACGGCGTCGGCCGATCCGCGACCGGCGGTCACGCTGCTCCAGGCGATGACCACAGGTGACAAGACCGACTGGATCGTCGAAAAAGCCACCGAGGCCGGCGTCGCAAGCATCGTCCTGTTCACGGCCGGGCGCAGCACGGCCCGGCCGCCGGCCGAGCGGCTGAGCCGCAAGCTCGCGCATTGGCAGCGAATCGCGGTGGCCGCGTGCGCCCAGTGCGGCCGCGACCGCCTGCCCGTGATCGAGACCGCACGGGATCTCGGGGCAGCGCTCGCCCGCAGCGAAGCCCCCATCCTGATCGCATCGCCCCTGGCGGGCGACGGGCGAACGTTGGGCGCCTGGGCCGGCGAGGCGGGCGCGGTGGACGCGGTGACCCTGCTCGTCGGCCCCGAGAGTGGCTGGTCCGACGACGAACTGGCCACCGCCACTTGCGTCGGCGCGACCGCGGTGTCGCTCGGCCCGCGCATCCTGCGCACGGAGACCGCCGGGCTGGTCGGACTCGTGACGCTCATGGCCCGGCTGGGCGATTTGCAATAAACGGTGTCGCGGCGGTCGCGCGTTCCCGATCCGTCTTGTTCCGGACAGGTTCCGTTGATCTAATGCGGAACCAGGGACCCAGACGGGCGCCCCGACCCGTATCCGGAGACGTCTTGCACGTCTGCGGGCCATTCCAAGACCTCCGGGAGGACACCCCCATGAACATCCTGAACTCGGTTCTCGGCGCGCTCGGCGGCGGCGGCGACCAGAACCCGCTGCTGTCGATCCTGACCAGCATGATGCAGTCGGACAGCGAGGGCAGTTCCGGCCTGGGCCAGATCGTTCAACAGTTCCAGCAGAGCGGCCTGGGCGACGCGGTTCAGTCGTGGATCGGCTCCGGCGAGAACCTTCCGATCTCGGCCGATCAGATCATGGAAGCGCTCGGCTCGGGCAGAGTCAGCGAGATGGCACAGCAGGCCGGCATTGCTCCCGAGGAGGCATCGGGTCAGCTCGCCGACCTGCTGCCTCAGCTGATCGACAAACTGACTCCGGACGGCCAGCTTCCGTCGGGCAATCTCGACGTCGGCGCCATCGGGTCCGTGCTCGGCAGCCTGTTCAACCGCTGAAGCGCCTCTCCCGGCGGGCGGCCGAGAATAGGACGCTTCGCCCGCCGGAGCGCGCGCGACCTCTGCGGATGTCCATGACCGAACCCATCGAAACCGTCGCCGGGCAGTTGATCGCGCGCGGAGAACGCATAGCCGTCGCCGAGTCCTCCACCGGAGGGCTGATCTCGGCGGCAATGCTCGCGCTGCCCGGCGCATCAGCCTGGTACGCGGGCGGTGCCGTGCTGTACACGCGCGAGTCGCGCAAGCGCCTGCTGGGTATTCGCGCCGGTGACGTCGCCGGACTGGAGCCGGTCACCGAGGCCATGGCCGCGTTCTTCGCGCAGCGCATCCGGCAGACGCTCGGCACCGAATGGGGAATCGCCGAACTCGGCATCGCCGGGCCGACGAAATCCCGCTATGGTCACGATCCCGGCATCAGTGTCATCGCGGTCGACGGTCCGGTCCCGCTGTCCTGCACGCTGATCACCGGCAACGACGACCGGCGCGCGAACATGCAGGCGTTCACCGATCGCGCGATCACGTTGCTCTCGCAGGCGCTCTCGGGCGGACCGGGCTGAACGCTTCCGCCTGCCGGGTCCGGCAGGCGGGCGCGATTCAGTGCACGGCCCGAGGACCTTTCTCGACGGAGTAGAAGACCCGGAACGCGAGACCGCGGTCGTCGAACATGTCGGCCGCGTCACGAAAGACGTCGAGCAGGGCCTGGCGCGACTCGCGATCGAAGGTCTCGTTCTCGGGCAGCGATTCGAGCACCACGACGAACCCCGGACGGTCCGCCCGCGAGGGCGGCTCCAGGTCGGTCAGGCAGTCGTAGAGGGCATCCAGGTTCACCCCGAAGTGATCCGGCAACGCGAAGGCCTGGGCGATCGTTTCCAGGACGGACTGCTTGTCCGTGGCCAGATGCAGATCGGCATGCAGGAACGCCTGATCCGCCCGGGCGGCGGCGCGACGCAGATCCGCGAGATCGTAGGCGCTGAGCGGTAGCACGGCATGGGCGGGAATGTTGCTCAGCGCACTCATGGGCCTCCCTGGACCCGCTTGAACGAGCGGTAGTGATCGGCCGTGTAGTAAAGCACGTCCGGCGAGCGCTTCGCGCCGCCGGCGACGATGCGACGCGCCCCCCGCGTGCTTTCTCCCGGCGTGCGAACCGTGTATTCGCGATAGTAGCCGTGATCGCGAAGCGGCAACAAGCGCTCACGATTGCCGAAGGTCGTGCCGTCCTTCTGATAAGGAAACGGCCCGCCCTGGTGGATGAGGCGGATGACCTCTCTGGCCTCGCCGGGCAGCGCGGAGTACGCGATGGATTCGCCGGCGGGCTGCGACCGGACCGTGACATCCTGCCCACCGGCCGGCGCCGGCTGCGGGCCCGATTGCGGCGTCGGCAGGAGCCCGGCCCAGTTGAGGATGACCGCGGCCAGGACGGCCACGACCGTGGTCAGGATCGATTTCTTCTTCATGGTGCGCCGTGTGGAGTCAGGCGCAGTATGAAGGCTTGCCCGGGATCGTCAAACCACCGGTCCCCGGGTGCCCGCCGGCAGGGAGTGCCGCTCAGACGGGGACGTGGATGCCCGTCTCCATGACCAGGGTATTGCCGCCGAGCTCGGTGTCGATGATGGTGGTCTGGGCGAAGATGTCGCCCGTGCTCTCGACCGTGCGGATGGCCTTCTCCACCGCGCCCTCGTTGTCCACGATGACCAGGCGGCCGGAACGCATCGAAGCCAGCATCTGGTCACGGCTCAACGATCGAGCGAAGTCCGGGAAACGCGACAGCGCGAACAAGGTCCGCCCAGGACTGACCCATGCGATCTTCACCCGCATGGGCGTCTTGTTCTTCTGCCGCACCTCGACGATCTGACCCCGCTTGAGTTCGGCGAGCAGGGCCTGCGCCTCCGGATCCGAGTTGGCAGTGGTGAGCGTTTCCCTGGGAGCAGGCTGCATCGGTGACGCTGCCGATCCGGCGTCGTTGGCAACCGCTCCGGGATTCGATCCGGGCTGGGTCGACGACCCGCCGCGTGCACCGGCCTCCGCGCTCTCGGACGCGGCCGAACCGGAACGGCGCTCGTGCTTGGCCTGGTCGATCATCTTCGTGTGCCAGCTCATCAGCTCGTTGAAGAAGTCGTCCACATCCTCGCGTGCGACACCGACGGCGTCCATGCCCTTCATCAGTTCCCGCACGAGCGTGGGCAGCGACGCGGCCATGCGCGGGATGTCGCTGGCGCGCTTCGGCTCGACCGACCATGCCAGGGTGCGCGCATGCTCGAGTCCGGCGAGACGCTCGGATTCGCCCGGTGGCCCCTGCAGCCGGGCCGCGGCCAGCACCCTCGCCCACCGCTCCAGCAGGAAGGTGCGCACGAAACCGGGCGTCAGATCGTTGATGACGTCGCTGATCTCGCGGGCCGCCTCTTCCCGCGCCAGCCGGTCGGACTCCTCGCGCTCGGCACGTTCTGTGAATTCGCGCAGCTGCTCGTCACGCCGCTGCTGCTCCTGAAGTGCCAACGCTTCCAGCGCATCGATCGCCTGCTGAAAGACGCCGAGATCGCGGTCGAAGTCGTGCAGGATGCCGTCGATGATGCCGCGCAGACCTTCGACGAAGGACGAATCCGCTTCGGCATTGGTATCCGGGTCGCAACTGATCTGCGTGGTCCGGTCGATCAGGGCGCGCATCGGATGCGACTTGCTGGCGAAGAAGCTGCGATCCAGCAGCGCCGCCTTCACCGCCACCACCTGCAGGCGCAGCAACTCCTGCTTGACCGGTGCCGCCAGCCGGGCATCGTGATAAAGATAGTCGAAGATCAGCGAGACGATCTCCACTGTGAGCTGGTCCAGCGCGCCGGTTTGCCCGTCTCCCACGCTGGTCAGCGCGCGAATGCGCTCGCTCGGCCGGCCTTCGGGCAGGCCATGGCCCACGCCGGACTGCATCCTGCCCAGCGATTCGATCAGCGCCTCTGCCGCACCCGGCACCGCGCCGGCTCCGCTGACGAGCGAGTCGTCGCGCAGCATGCGGACAGCGGAGCGGCGGGCGTCCACCGTGCCTTCGGCCACACGCCGGGCCAGGATGCCAAGGACGGCGTCACGGTCGGGCCCCGGTGGCGGAAGCTCGAACATCTCGCCGTCACCCGTCTCACGCTCGTGCGTCTCCCCGGCCACGGCCTGCGGCGCGACCCCACGGCGACCGGCCGAAGTTCTTTGAACGCGGCGCTTGATCTGCGGCAGGACACCGTTCTCGCGGAACAGCGCGTTCAGCCGGCCGTACAGGCCGCCGAGATTCGCACTCAGATAGGGCTCGAAGCCTTCGAGCAAGGTCAGGCGCGCGTCGTCGGAATCGGCGCGCTCGTCGATGACTGCGTTCAGCGCGTCGTAGATGACCTCCGGAGCCAGCGGCTGCTCGCTGTCGGACAAGGGCTCGCGGCCGAGCATGGCGCCGTAGCGTGCCGGCAACCCCAGGAGATCGTCGGAGTCCAGGTGTCCGCGCGTGCGGTGCACCAGGCGGGACAGACAGACGCGATCCGTCATCACGTCCTCGTCGACCAGCGAGAGTTCGTCGAGCGAGGTCTGCCGCTCACGGATCCCGGGCTCGGGTGCCCTGCCCGGCGCCAGACTGGCGGCATAGCGGACCGCGTAGGCCGACTCGAACGCGGCCGGCAGCGACTTGCCGTGCATGCTGAGCACGGAGGCGGCCGCGGCGAGCGCACGCTGGCGGGATCTCTCGAAGGTGCGGATCGCTAGCTCGGCGAGATCCTCGCTGACCCTGCCGACCGCCTGCGCGACGATATCCGTCACACCGGCAACGGCCATCTGTCTCACGCGATCGGACAACGACCCGCCAGGGGTCGCGGGCGCGTCGTCGGACGCGCCGACGAGCTCCGAGAAATCCGGAAAATCGGCGGTATCTTGCATATGCGGGGCAGCGTAAGGGGCCGTCCGGGACCGGTCAATTGCCCGACGCCGGACGGTCGCCGACGCGCGCTCCGGGCCGACGGACGGCAACCCGGGACGAACTCCGGTGGTCCGCCCCCCGATCCGGGTCAATCGACCACGGCGTTGGCTCCGACGACGGCCAGGGCCGTGAGGTTGACGATCCGACGCACCGTGGCCGAGGACGTGAGAATGTGGACCGGCCGCGCCGCTCCGAGCAATACGGGGCCGACTGCGACGTTGCTGCCGGCGGCGACCTTGAGCAGGTTGTAGGCGATGTTCGCCGAATCCAGATCCGGGAGCACCAGGAGGTTGGCCTCCGCCGCGAGCGTGGAGTCCGGCATCAGGCGGCGGCGCAAGTCGACGTCGAGGGCGACGTCGCCGTGCATCTCGCCGTCCGCCATCAGGTCCGGGGCGGTGCGGTGCAGGATGTCCACTGCCTTGCGCATCCGCGCGGCGCTGGCGGAATCGCGCGAGCCGAAGTCGGAATGCGACAGCAGCGCTGCCTTGGGTTCGATGCCGAA
>JAUIAI010000061.1 GCA_030425615.1 Gammaproteobacteria bacterium | reverse complement strand
AGTTCCCCTCCGGCTGCTTCGTGCCGAGCGGGATCTGGCTTCGAAGGGCCGGGCCTTAGGCGACTCCTGGTCCGAAGAGAGGGGCGGAGCACGTCGGCACTCGCTGCGCAGCCGGTCAGCATCGCCGTGTCTCGAGGGCAAGGGCGGGACGATCGAGGCATCGGCAGTTGCCCCTCGGGGGCGTGGAAAGCGTCGAGTCCGGCGCTCACGGAGAGTTTGTGTGTTCGGGCCAGGGCGGCGATGGAGGAGTTGCGAGATCGCGGACCAGGGTCTCTCCGATCACTACGG
This sequence comes from Gammaproteobacteria bacterium, assembly GCA_030425615.1. GTDB lineage: Bacteria > Pseudomonadota > Gammaproteobacteria > Burkholderiales > Burkholderiaceae_E > JAUIAI01. The sequence continues at coordinate 8,512 of JAUIAI010000061.1, read as the reverse complement.
CACTCATGTCTTTGACCGAGCGCAACGTCGGGGAATCGCCGTCGGACTCGAACGTCTGTGAACTCTTCCGGCTTCGTCGCGCGAGGGCTCTCCGGGGCGCTCGCAGCAGGCGCGGGGCAGGGTTCACGAGGTGAGTCTCAGTTGACACACGCGACGATTTCGTTCAGATTCCGGCTCGAGTGGTCCACGTGCGGTCGCGTCCCCGTCGGTTGGACTGGAGGGATCATCCATGAAGCTCGAATCTGTCGTCCTCTGCGTCCTCTGCGTCCTCTGTGCCGCCTCCCCGGCCGCCACCCGGGTCCAGGGGGAGAGCGTCACGCTGCAGGACATCGTCAAGGCGACCGCTCCGTTGCCCGAGGCGACGATCTACGTCGCGCAGGAAGTGGTGACCCTGGACCCGCACAGGCCCAGCGCGACAGCCGTCGCCGTGGTCGGCGATCGGATCCTCGCGACGGGCACGCCGGAGGAGCTGAGGGCAGTCGCCGGCGACCAACCCTTCACGGTCGACGAGACCTTCGCCGACAAGGTGATCGTCCCCGGCTTCATCGCCCAGCACGACCACCCCCTGCTGACGGCGCTGACGATGACGTCGGAGATCATCGCCATCGAGGACTGGGTCCTGCCTTCCGGGACCATTGCGGCGGCCAGGACTCCCGAGCAGTACCGCAGCAGGCTCGAAGAGGCGAACGCCAGGCTCCGAGCCCCCGACGAGTTGCTGCTGACCTGGGGTTACCACCACCTCTTTCATGGCGAGCTGACCCGTGCCGACCTCGACGAGATCAGCACGACGCGGCCCATCGTGGTCTGGCATCGCTCCGCGCACGAGTTCATCCTGAACACCAGGGCGCTCGAGACGACCGGGATCGACGAGGCCTTCGTCGCGGCGATGCCGACAGCCGCGCAGAAGCAGTCCAACCTGGAAGAAGGCCACTTTCTCGAAGGCGGCATGTTCGCCATCGTTCCCCGCCTTCTCCCGGTCATCGCCACGCCCGAGCGCTTCCGGGCCGGTCTCGAGCTCACCGAGCGGTACTACCATGCCAACGGCGTGACTCTCGGCTCAGAGCCGGGCGGCCTCTACTCCAGAAAGCTGCAAGCCGCACAGAACGCAGTGCTCTCCGACCCGGACACGCCGTTCCGTTACTACTTCATTCCGGACGGCAAGTCGATCCACGCCATGTTCCCGGACACGGCGATCAGCGAGACGGAGAAGACGCTCGACTGGGGTGAAGGGATGACCAGCATCATGCCCGGGCAGATCAAGCTGTTCGCCGACGGGGCCATCTATTCCCAGTTGATGCAGCTGCGCGAGCCCTACCTCGACGATCACCAGGGCGAGTGGATCATGCCGCCGGACGATTTCGCCGAGGCGTTTCGCGTCTATTGGGACGCCGGTTATCAGATCCACGTCCACGTCACCGGTGATGCGGGCGTCGACATGGTGCTCGAGAACGTGGAGGCGAACATGCGCCGCAATCCGCGGCACGACCACCGCACCGTGCTGGTCCACTTCTCCGTCTCTCAGCCGGATCAGATCGACCGGATCCAGCGCCTCGGTGTCATCGTCAGCGGCAACCCGTACTACGTCACCATGCTGGCGGACAAGTACAGTGAACGCGGGCTCGGTCCGGAGCGCGCCGACGGCATGGTCCGCATGGGTGACGTGGAGCGGGCGGGCATCTCCTACTCGTACCACTCCGACATGCCGATGGCGCCCAGCCAGCCGCTGTTTCTGATGGACTGCGCCGTCAATCGCACCACCGTTTCGGGACGTGTGGCCGGGCCGGAGCAGCGCAACAGCCGCGAAGGTGCGCTCAGGGCTGTCACGCTGGAAGCCGCCTACTCTCTCCGACTCGAGGACGAGGTGGGCAGCATCGTTCCGGGAAAACTGGCCAACTTCACCATCCTCTCGGACAACCCTCTGACGGTGCCCGCTGCCGAGATCAAGGACATCCGGGTGTGGGGTACGGTGCACGAAGGGCGCATCTTGCCCGTGCAGTCTCGAGAGGACAGCGAGGTCGCGATGGGTCCGGTCGCCGACGACTCGACCTTCAGGCTCATGGACTTCGAAGCCGTCGCGCATGCGGACGGGCCACTGCCCTGCATCGCCGACAGCGGTCTCTGCGAGCCGCAGGCGCCGACGGTCGCGGGGCGCGCGAGCACAGATCGTTGCAGGGTGAACCAGGCGTTTGCGGCGGCCATGTTCCACAGATAGAGGCCCCTCGAGGGAGACGCATCGGCACCCGATCCGATCGGGCCAGCAGTCGAAGTCGCTCACCCCGGCTCGGCGAAGGGAAGCTCCCCGATGACGGGATGTCCGCGTCCTCGTTTCCGGGACCGAGGGTCTCGCTCACGGTGGTCGCCATGTCTTTCATGGCGAAAGCCGCCAGGGACGTCGGGCTGGACTGGGCCGCGTCGCATGGTTAAGCTCCCGCAGGCCGAGACTCGATCCAACAGAGGTAGGCACATGCTTCGAGTCACCATCGTGATTGTTTCGCTCCTGGCCAGCACAGCGAGCTTCGCCAGATCCGCTGACCGAATCTGGTCGGGCGGGACCATCCTGACGATGAACGACGCTGCGATGCGCGCGGAGGCCATCGCCGAGCGGGATGGCGAGATCATCGCCGTCGGCGGGAAGGCCGAGGTCATGGAGTTACGCGGGGCAGACACCCAGTTGATCGACCTGAACGGTCGGGCGTTGCTGCCGGGCTTCGTCGACGCGCACGGGCACATGGTCATGGGTGGTCTGCAGGCGCTGTCGGCCAACCTCCTGGCCCCTCCGGACGGTGACGTCACCGACATCGCCTCCCTGCAGGGGACGCTGCGCGACTGGGTGGCTGCCAACCAGGCAGCGGTGGACAAGGTGCAGCTCATCGTCGGCTTCGGTTACGACAATTCCCAACTCGAAGAGCTGCGCCATCCGACGCGCGACGAACTCGACGCGGTGTCGAGCGAGTACCCGATCTTCATCGTCCACCAATCGGGTCATCTCGCGGTGCTCAACAGCAAGGCACTCGAGATCGCGGGGATCTCGGCAGCGAGCACGAACCCGGAGGGCGGGGTCATCCAGCGCCGCGAGGACAGCCAAGAGCCGAACGGGGTCCTGGAAGAACTCGCGATGTTCAGTGCGCTGCTCAAGATCCTGCCGGTCATCGGGCCGGAGGGCTTCGAGGAGTTCGCACGCGCGGGCAGCGAGCTCTGGGCGAGCTTCGGCTACACCACGGCCCAGGAAGGCCGTTCGTCTCCGGACACCGTGCGCGTCATGCAGTCTGTCGCCGCCGGGGACGGCTTCGCCATCGACGTGGTGACCTACCCCGACGTGCTGATGGACCGGGACATGATCAAGGCCGGGCTCAGCACCGAGTACGACAAGCGCCTGCGGATCGGCGGCGCCAAGCTCACCATCGACGGCAGTCCGCAGGGCTTCACTGCCTGGCGTGACCGGCCCTACTACGATCCGGTCGGCAACTACCCCGCGGGTTACTCGGGTTACGCGGCGGCCACGGCGGAACAGGTCTTCGACGCCGCGCTCTGGGCAGCCGAGAACGGTGTCCAGCTCATCACCCATGCCAACGGCGAGCGCGCGATGGACCTGTTGATCGCCGCACAACGGGCAGCCGAGGCCCGCTACCCCGAGGCTGCCGAGCTTCGCCCCGTGCTCATCCATGGGCAGTTCGTGCGCGCCGACCAACTCGACGAGTTCAAGGCGTTGGGCGTCGTTCCCTCGCTGTTTCCGATGCACAGCTTCTATTGGGGCGACTGGCACCTCCAGCATACGGTCGGTCCGGACAAGGGCCAGAACATCTCGCCCACCGGCTGGGTGCTCGAGCGCGACATGATCTTCACCACTCACCACGATGCGCCGGTCGCCTTCCCCGACTCGATGCGCGTGCTGGACGCGACCGTGACCCGCCGAGCACGCGGCTCAGGCGTGGTGGTCGGCCCAGAGCACCGGGTGGACGTGATCACGGCGCTCAAGGCCATGACGATCTGGCCCGCCTACCAGCACTTCGAGGAGTCGCGCAAGGGCTCGCTCGAGGTGGGCAAACTGGCCGACTTCGTGATCCTGTCGGCCGACCCGACGGCCGTCGACCCGGAGACGCTCGACACCCTCGAGGTCACCGAGACCGTGAAGGAGGGGCGAACCATCTTCCGGCTCGGTGCGCAGAAGGCCGAGGTCAGCGAGAACCCTGCCTTCTCGCGAGCCATGACTGCTCTCGCCAACGCCAGCCATGCGCCGCACGGGATCCAGGTGAGCGGACGGTCGGGTGCGATGGGCGAGCAGTCTGGCGGCGCCTCGACCGCGTGCCTGTCTGACCTCTTCGTCACCATGTCCGATGCCATGGTCGCAGCGGCCATGCGGTGAACCTGGAGGGAGCAACGAGGCAGGCGGGATCCCTGCGGTCCGGACAACAGGCCCGGAAGACCTGTCGTGAGCCTGGTTCTGTCCCGACCCCTCTGGGTGAGTCCATCGATGGATGACGAGAGCATGGCGATATCGTGGAATCTGCGGGATTCGGTGGCGAAGCAGCGAGGTCTGACGGGACTGGGGAGGCTGCTGCTCGGTGTCGGCCTGATGTCAGTCGCTGCGGCCTGTACCCACGCCCCTGACGTCGGTGCTTCTGACACGGAGCACAGCGAGACCGACAGGCAACGACAGGTGACGGGCACCCTTCTCTATCGTGAGCGGCTGCTCCTGCCGCCTGGCGCCGTGGCCGAGGTGTCCCTGCTCGACGTCTCGCGGGCCGATGCGCCCGCCCGCACGATCACGCAGCAGGTCATAAGGGACCCATCCGCGCCCCCGATTCCATTCGTCCTGGAATACGACCCTGCGGACATCGACCAGCGCCGGAACTATTCGGTGCGTGCGGTGATCCGGCAGCGCGACCGGCTGTTGTTCACCACCGATACGGTCTCTCCGGTGATCACGCGTGGCGCCGGCCACACCGCAGAGCTGTTGTTGAAACGTGTCGGAGAACCGACGACTCGACCGGACGCCTCGCTGACCGAGACCTACTGGAAGCTCGTTTCCATCGCTGGTCGGTTCTACGTTCACGCGGGTGCCGAGCGCGAACCTCATCTGACGCTGCGGGCCGACGGCGATGCCATCACCGGATTCGGTGGCTGCAACACCTTCCACGGGCGCTTCGAACAGGACGCCGGCGGAGGACGGTTGCGGTTCGAGCGGCTCGCGGCCACGAAGCGCGCCTGCCTCGACGGTGTGGACATCGAAGCGCAGTTCCTGACGATGCTGCAGGAGGTGAATCGCTACGTCATCCGGGGCGACTCTCTGGGCCTCTTGCGCGACGACGAAGCTCTCCTCGGATTCGAGGCAGTCTATTTCTGACCGCTGCCCGGGCCGCAGTCGACGATGCGAGATTCCCCATCGTCTCCTCGGTTCTCCCCGATCCGCCGGTGAGAGAGCCTCCTAAACACCGGAAGGTCTGATCCGAGACCGGACGCCAGCGGCCTTCGGGGGTGACCTCCCCCGTCGACGTCGGTGTCGCTGGATCCGTGCCACGACCGGCGCGCCCTGCTGAGATCGGGAATGCCCGCGGGAGGGTGGAGGGTTGCGTAGGCAGAGAGTCGAATCCGTCGGTGGAGGCCCGTCTCGGCCGGCACCCTGTCGAGGAATCCGCCATGAACGAGAAGACCCGCCCCCGCGCCGTCGCCTTCGAATCCGGTCCGCTGGAGGTCGCCGGTCCCGCACGGATCGTGTCGGCGACCGGGGAGGAGCTGGGCCGAGCCACCGCCGAGAAGCCTGTCTACCTCTGCCGCTGTGGGGCCTCCGAGAACAAGCCCTTCTGCGACGGAGCCCACCAGGCCTGCGACTACGCCGCCGCCGGGGACTTCCCCGAGGAGAAGCTGAAGGAGCCGACGGACGACTCTCAATCCGAGATCACCGTCCGCGTTCTGCAGAACGGTCCTCTCGTGCTCGAAGGTGCGTTCGATGTGAGCTGCGGAGGGGACGACCTGCGGTCGACGAGCCGGATCACGGTGTGTCGCTGCGGTGCCTCGTCGAGGCCCCCGGTCTGCGACGGTAGCCACAAGGCCGCCGGCTTCTGCGCCGACTGAGAGCCTGTGAATCTTTCCGGACACCTGCGACGAGTGCCTCCGGAAGCCCTCTGCTGCGTTGGAAAAGCTCGAAAGGTGCCCGATCTCCCTTCGCCTTCCCGCCTTGCGGAGGGCGCCGATGCGCCCTCTCGCGACGACGCCGGAGAAGTCCACGGGCTCTGAGCACGGACGAAGCCCGGCGGCCGTCACCGGGAGGTCGTCTCGGGCCCTTCCGCGGCGAAGACCGGTCCGGGCCCGAGGTGCAGGACCTCGACGAGCTCGCCGGGCTCCCGGGCTGCTGCTTCGCGGGGAATCCGGGCCAGCGCGTCGCCCTGCGCGTAGATCCGGAGGTCGTGCGATCCGGCGGGCATCTCGACCGCAGCCCGAGGTCGCGGCCCGCCCGTCAGTCGCGCCGGGAGGAAGCGGTCGCGGGCCCGGCCGGCAGCCAGAGGCGTCGCGAGCGCCACCTCGAAGGCGTCGTGCCAGAAACCGGCGTCGCGCCGGCCGGCCAGGCGCTCGAGCGCCGGTCGGACGAAGAGGTGGAACGTCACCAGCACGGACGCCGGGTTGCCGGGAAGGCCGAAGATCCAGCCGCCGTCGTGACGGGCCGCGACGAGAGGCTTGCCCGGCTGGACCGCGACCTTCTCGAACAGGATCCGAGCTCCGAGATCGGCGAGAACGGACTCGACGTAGTCGCGTTCTCCCATCGAGACGCCTCCGCAGATCAGGAGTACGTCGGAGCTCATGCCGTCTCCGATCCGTCGCCTCAGGTCGTCGGGATCGTCGGCGGCGATCCCGAGCATCCGGGTCGGGAGGTCGAGGCGGCGGGCGGTGGCCCGGAGGAGGGGGCCGTTGGAGTCCCGCAGACCTCCTGCCGCCGGAGTCCGGTCGGCCGGGACGAGCTCGTGGGCTGGGGTGCCGGAGTACTCGGCAGAACCGAAGTGCAAGTTCACGACCGCGGTTCGCGTCTCCACGACATGCCGAGACCCATCCGGTGGATCCGGAAGGACCGCCTCTACCTCATCACCCAGCGCACGTTCCAGGCCCGCCATTTCTTCATCCCGGGCAAGGAACTGAACGCCCTCGTCGTCGGCTGCCTCGCCTATGCAGCCAAAAAGTTTGGCGTCCGCGTGTGCTTCACCACCTTTCCCTCGAATCACTACCACCATCTCGTGCGGACCGAAGGAGAGGACGACGACGAGTGCGCGGAGCGTCTGCGTGCGTTCCTCCAACTGGCCAACAGCCAGATGGCTAAGGAAGTCCAGAAACTCTGCGCTAAGGCAGGAATCCCTTGGACCGGCGGCATCTTCGGCAACGAACGCGCCGCCATCACCGCAGCGAAAGTGCCGGAGTACTCGGCAGAACGAAAGTGCAAGATCGAAGGGTTGGTTCTCGTCTATCGACCATGCCGAGACCCATCCGGTGGATCCGAAGGGATCGCCTCTACCTGATCACCCAGCGCACCTTCCAGGCCCGGTACTTCTTCATTCCGGGCAAGGAGCTGAACGCTCTCGTCATCGGATGCCTCGCCTACGCAGCCGAGAGGTTCGGCGTCCGCCTGTGCTTCACGACCTTTCCCTCGAATCACTACCACCATCTGGTGAGGACGGAGGGCGAGGACGACGATGAATGCGCCGAACGGCTGCGCCGATTTCTCCAGCTCGCCAACAGCCAGATCGCCAAGGAGGTTCAGAAGCTCTGTGCTCGAGCCGGCAAACCGTGGACCGGCGGCATCTTCGGCAACGAGCGCGCCGCCATCACTGAAGTGAGCGACGAGTTCGAGGCGCAGGTCGACAAGCTCAGGTACCTCATGTCGCAGGGCGTGAAGGACGGGTTGTGCCCTGAGCCTTGCGCCTGGCCCGGCGTCGAGTCCGCGTCACCGTGGTGCGACGGCTCCATGGAGCTGCGCGGCACGTGGATCGACCGGTCAGCCCTCTGGGACGTGCGACGCGGCAACGAGCGCCGCAAGCTCGAGGTCATTCGCCGCTGGCTGCGCAGGAAGGAACTGGCGAGCTGTCGCCACGAGGTGACGTTGAAACTCGCACCCTTGCCCTGTCTGGACGACTGGACCAAGGAACGGCGAAGGGAGCTCGCCCAGGCCCTGCGTGAGGAGATCCTCGAGGAGAACGCCGACAAGATCGGCCGGCTCGCCAAAGGCTGGCGCAAGCGCCTCATGGACACCGCGATGTTCACGTACCAGCCGGACGGCGCGAAGCAGGGTGTCGTCCCGCAGGTTCACTGCGCCACGAAGGATGCCTGGCGCCGCTGGATCGAGGAGTGGGAGTTCTTCGTCAACCGCTACGAGCGCGCGTCACGAAGGCTGCGCAGCGGAATCCGAGAGGCGCTGGACGAGTTCCCCTCCGGCTGCTTCGTGCCGAGCGGGATCTGGCTTCGAAGGGCCGGGCCTTAGGCGACTCCTGGTCCGAAGAGAGGGGCGGAGCACGTCGGCACTCGCTGCGCA
>JAUIAI010000947.1 GCA_030425615.1 Gammaproteobacteria bacterium | reverse complement strand
CCGGGTGAACACGGACTCCTGAATGACCACCTCGCGGTCGGTTCCCTCGAAGATCCGCCCGCCGATCGACGAGTACTCGCCCTCGGTGTTCTCGCGCACGACGTAGAAGTCGATCTCGCCCGGTTTACGGTTCGCCAGCGGACACGGCACGCCCGGCATCAGCCGGACCGGACGAAGGTTGATGTACTGGTCGAACTCGCGACGGAACAACAGCAGGGACCCCCAGAGGGAGACATGGTCGGGCACCGTCGCGGGCCAGCCGACCGCGCCGTAATAGATGGCGTCGTGCCCGCCGATCTGGTCCTTCCAGTCGTCCGGAAGCATCTTGCCGTGCTCGGCGTAGTAATCGCAACTCGCGAAGTCGAAATGATCGTAGGCCAGCTCGATGCCGAAACGGCGCGAGACGGCATCGAGGGCGCGCAGGCCTTCGGGCATGACTTCCTTGCCAATGCCATCGCCGGGGATCACGGCGATCCGGTACTTGCTCATGGGTGCTCCAGATGGTTGTGCGACCGCGGGGACGGACTCTCGACCGCGATCGCCATGGACCGGGCCGGATCACCCCGCCAGGGGATTTGCGCCCGGCCAGCCTGCGGCGGCGGAGGCCAGGATGTCTTCGGGCGCCTGTTCGGGGATGTAGTGTCCGCAGTCGAAGGGGCCACCGTCCACGGTCACCCCGTCGGCGGCGCAGTTCCGCCATTCGGCCAGCGGATTATAGAGTCGGCCGATCACGCCGTCGGCGCCCCAGTGCACGCGTACCGGACAGACGATCCGGTGGGCCCGTGTCCGGTCGGCCCAGTCGAGCTCGGCGTCGGGGCCGGCGGCCGCCCGGTAGTCCTCGCAGATGGCGTGCACGGTGCGCGGATCCCGCAAGTGCCGCTCGTACTCGCGCCAGGCCGCCGGGGTGAACGGCCTGAGGCCGGCGCTCCGGTTGCCCATGAGCCCGCGCATCCATCGGGTCGGGTCGGCCGAGATCATCGTCTCCGGGAACGGAGCGGGCTGAACGAGGAAGAACCAGTGCCAGTAGGCGGTCGCCAGCGCCTGATCCGTTTGTTCGAGCATCGACAGCGTGGGGGCGATGTCGAGAAGCATCAGCGCCGTGACCCGGTCGGGCCAGTCGAGCGCCATACGGTGCGCGACCCGCGCGCCACGATCGTGCCCGATGACCGCGAACCGGTCGTGACCGAGCGCCCGCATCAGGGCGACCTGGTCCGCCGCCATGGCGCGCTTCGAATAGGCGCTGTGAGGCGGCGCGTGGTCCGGTGTGGCCGGCTTGCCGGCGTCACCGTAACCGCGCAGATCCGTGGCGACGACGGAGAACCGGCGGGCCAGCGTCGGCAGCGTCCGGTGCCAGATCGCCCGCGACTGCGGATGACCGTGGAGCAGCAGCAGGGGCGGTCCCGAGCCGGC
>JAUIAI010000060.1 GCA_030425615.1 Gammaproteobacteria bacterium | reverse complement strand
ACTCTGGGGCCATTGGCGATGCTCGCCGCGGATCCAACGGTGCGCCTGAGCGTCAACTCCTTTGATCGAGCAACCATCACCCCGGAGGGCCCGGGTGTCATATCCGCGCGCTGGCAACCAGGTGTCTCAACGGTTACGGTCCAAGCCGCGGGAGACGGCGGTGATTGGCTCCTGCAACGGGCGCCCGCGCTACTGGGACTTAGTGACGACGTTTCGTCGTTCCAGCCGATGGATCCCGTGGTCAAGGGTCTGTGGGCTCGCTTCCGCGGTGATCGAATTCCCCGGACGTCCACCATCTGGCATGACATTGCGTGGACTGTTGTTCAGCAGCGAGTGCATCGCCGGGATGCTGCGCGCCACTGGCGTCGGCTAGTGAGCGGCCTTGGTGTGTCGATTCCAGGTGTCGACCATCTCAAGGCTCCTCCAGAGCCAGATTCGATTGCCAAACGTCACTACTCGGAATTTCGTCAATTCGGAATTGACTCGCGGCGATCTCAAGCCCTCATCAATGCCGCTCAAGTGGCGTCGCAAATCCAATCGCTCGTTGATCGGCCGATTGAGGAGGCTCGGCCCGCGTTGCGTTCCATTCCAGGAATTGGCCAGTGGACTGTTGGCTGTTTGAGTGGCTTCACGTGGGGTGATCCTGACACCGTCATCGTCGGCGATTCAGGCATTCCATCGTTGATTGCCGCTGTGCTGGTCGGTGAGCGTCGCGCCTCCGATGAGCGCATGCTTGAGTTACTAGAGGCGTATCGCCCGCATCGATACCGAGTTCTGAAGTTGGCGTTCGCAAGCCGTACGCATTGAAGATGTGATTCAGTACGTGGCTCGAAGCGGTCTGGCTCGGTCTATCGCTCGTTAGGCAGATGCCAGTCGGCGAGAACTTCGACGAGGCCGAAGGCGAAAGCGCGTACCTGATCCAAGTCGACCCACTCATCGATCGCGTGCAGCCCGCCGCCGCTGCCGTCCCAGTGCTCGGGAAAGCATCGACGAAGGCTCGGCGCGACCAGCCGACGGCCGCTCGAGAGCGGCTTCATGACCGGGGCCCAGGAGCGGAAGTCTCCGAGCGAACCATGAATGCAGACGAGCGGCGCCCCTTCACCGATGCCGATGTAGGCCATGTCGTAGTCGTTGACGCGAATCGATTCCAATGGAGCCTCCGAAGCGCGGCGCACAAGCCGTTTCCCCTGACAATGGTGCCATGCCAGCCCCACATCCGTTGACGCCCGCCCCCATCGACCGTGTGCGAACGGCGGCGCCGGCGAGCGGCCTCCGCCCGATCCGTGCCGGGAGCGACCACCGGTGAGCGCCTGGGCCGACCAGGCGCTGGCACTGATCGCCGCGAATCCGCACTGGGCCAGCGCGATCGTATTCATCGTCGCGGCCGCCGAATCGATCGTGCTGGCCGGCTATGTCGTGCCCGGCACCGTGATCCTGTTCGGCGTGGGCGGGATCGCGGCGGTCGGGGAGTTGCCGCTGATGCCGATCCTGGTCTGGGCCGCGGCGGGCGCCGTGGCGGGAGACGGCTTCTCCTACTGGCTCGGACGTCGTTACCGCCACTCCCTGCGCGGACGCTGGCCGTTCACGCGCTATCCCGGTCTGATCGAGCGCGGTGAGGCGTTCTTCCACCGGCACGGGGCCAAGAGCATCGTGATCGGCCGGTTCGTTCCGGTCCTCAAGCCGATCATCCCGGTCGTGGCCGGCATCGTCGGCATGCCGCCCGCGCGCTTCTACGCCGTGAACGTCCTGTCGGCCGTGATCTGGTCGCCGGCTCATATCCTGCCCGGCGTGCTGGCCGGCGCGTCGCTGCATCTGCTGCAGGGTGTGAGCCCCCGCCTGGCCGTGGCGGTCGTGCTCCTGATCGCCGCGGTCGTCGCGGTCTGGCTGCTGGCACGACTGTTGATCCTGCGTCTGATCCCGCTGGCGCTGCGATGGTTCGACCGGCTCCTGGCGTGGACGCAGCGCCGGCCGGGTTCCTGGTTGCAGCGCATCGGAGCGAGGTTCGATCCCTCGCATCCGGCCGCCAGTGCGCTGGCACTCACCTACGGCCTGCTGCTGGCCGCCGTGATCGGGTTTCTGGCCGTCCTGGAGGACGTCCTCGAACAGGATGCCCTTGTGCGGGCCGATCGCGCCCTGAGCACGCTGATCGAAGGGGTGCGCAATCCATGGTTCGACCCGCTGATGATCGCAATCTCCAGCCTGTGCGACGCGCTGGTGACGACCGCGGTCGCGCTTTCGCTGATCGCATGGCTTGTCTGGCGGCGTCAGCGCGCGCTCGCGCTGGCGACGGGCCTGGCGATCGCGCTCACCGCGGCGAGTCTGCCGCTCATGAAACTGGGCCTGCAGATCCCGCGGCCGAACGAGATCGCAACCGGGTTCGATGCGTTCTCCTTCCCGAGCGGCCACACCACCATGGCGGCCGCGGTCTACGGGCTCGCCGCCTGGCTGGTGGCCGGAGGCTTCGGCGTGGCGTGGCGTCCCGCGATCTATCTGGCGGCGGCGGTCTGGATGTCGGCGATGGCGCTTTCCCGGGTCTATCTGGGCGCTCACTGGCCGTCGGACGTCGCTGCGGGGCTCTGCCTGGGTCTGCTCGCCCCGCTCACCGTGGCCGCCCTGCACCACGGCATCGATCGCCTCCAGCTCGGGCCGCGCCTGCTGGCCGCGGCGCTGGTGTTCGTGTTCGCCGTCAGCGGAGCGTGGCACGTGGGGACGACCTGGGACGCCCGAAGCGCGCGCTATGCGGTCGAACCGGCGCCGCAACCGCTCGATGTCGCCGGCTGGTGGGCCGGTGCGGAGGTCGGGCCGGCCCACCAGCGGATCGACCTCGGCGGCGAACTCGAAGAGGCCTTCGCCATGCAATGGCTGGGAGATGCCGAGACGCTCGGGACCTTGTTCGTCGGGGCCGGATGGTCGACCCCCCCGGACTGGACACTGCCCTCGGCCATCGGTTACCTGCGCACCACCACCCCGATCACGGAACTGCCGGTCCTGCCCCGGCTGGCCGGCGGGCGCACGCCGGTCGTCACCCTGACGAGGCCCACGGGCGAACCCGACCGCCGCTGGATCCTGCGGGCCTGGCGATCCGGGTACGTGGACGTCTCCGGACGGCGCCCGCTGCTGCTGGTCTCGATCGTCGAGCACTTCCTGATCCGGCCGGCGCAGGTTCTGACACTCGCCGGGACGGCCAAGATCGGCCCGGCACGGACGCGGGCCCTGCTGCGTCCCGTTTTCGACGGGCAGGCCCACCGCGTGGACGTCGTCGAGGACGCGGACACGCACACTGCCGTGCGGGCCATGACGCAGGTCGAATCCACGGTGCCACGCTGATCGGCGGGCAGGCCGCCGCGATCAGCGCGCTCCGGACGCCGGGTCCGTCGAACGGCGCTCGTTGCGAAAAAGGCACGACCAGGCCCGGTTTTCCGCCGTTCGTCCCACTCTGATTGTCTGTTGACGTGTTGTCACGTCTTATGGGTACTCACCCCTATGATCCACCCCGATCTGGAGTTCGTATGACCCAACCCATCCAACTCGATCCCCGCGAAATGCTCGGCTTCAAGCTCGATGCCGCCGCGTTCGACGGCGCCAAGATGGGCGCCAAGAGCGGTGACAAGGCGAAGACCCCGCTGCTCGGCGCCAAGCAGGGCAGCAAGGACGGCGAGAAGCAGGCCATCCGCGCCGGCTCCAAGCTCGGCTCCAAGCAAGGCTCCAAGCAGGACATCCGCGCCTTCGTCAAGCTCGGCTCCAAGCAAGGCGCCAAGACGGGCAACAAGGACGCGTAATCCGGGCCCGACCCAGGCGGCGCTGCGGGCCTGGTTCCCCGGACCCGGAGCGCCGCCCCCCTGATTCAACGCCCCGCATCGGGCAGTCCAGACACGAGGCAACCGTGAGACCAGACTATTCGTTCGAACCGAATCCCGGCCGCGCCGCCACCTTGGACGGCCGGATGCACGCCGGTCTGGCCGACAGCCTCGCGCACATGCTGGACCGCATCGGCGATGCCCTGGACTTCGACCGGGCCGGCGTTCAGCGCCTGGTCACGGAAATCCGCCGCGGCGCCCGCGTCGCGCCGCTCGCCTTCAGCGATTACTACGACGCCGCGATCGCTCTGTTCGAAGAGGACCACGCGCGCGCGATCGAACACCTCCAGTCGCTGGCCATGCACCGACCGGTCGCTTCGGGCCAGCGCTTCGACCCGCTGCGTCCGTACGATTCGCGCGACCATGCGGTCTACTTCCGGAAGATGACCGCCGACGCCCCGAACACGGGCCTCCTGCCGCCCGACGATGCCCAGAGCATCGCCTTCTTCTCGCGTCTGCACCAGGGCCTGACGCTGGGACGCTCGGTGATGCCCGAACTGATCGGCGAATTCGAGAACCTCATTCGCGGGGTGGTTTGCATCGCGCCCGACCCGGCCAAGAAGATGCAGATCGACGGCGGTTCGCACTATCAGCTCTGGGGGGCGCTGTTCCTGAACAGTGACTATCACCTCTCGGATGTCGCGATCGTCGAGGTCATCGCGCACGAGGCCGCGCACAGCCTCCTGTTCGGTTTCTGCACGGACGAGCCGCTCATCCTCAACGACGACGACGAACTCTTCCCCTCGCCTCTGCGGGTGGATCCGCGCCCGATGGACGGGATCTATCACGCCACCTTCGTCTCGGCCCGCATGCACTGGGCCATGTCCCGGCTGCTGGAGCGTGGGGGCCTTTCGCCGCAACAGCGCGAACTCGCCGAAGAGGCCGCCCGGACCGACCGGCGCAACTTCGAGGACGGCCTGGCCGTGGTGGACGCCCATGCGCAGCTCACCGATCTGGGCGCAGCCCTGATGAACGGAGCCCGCGACTGGATGGTCCGCTCGGCACAGCCCGCGGTCGCCGCCTGAGGCCTGCCGACGTCCCCCCGAGCACCGGATGAGCGAACGAATCCTGACCCGCACCCTCGAGGGCGCGATCTGGTCCGCGCTCGGCCGTCTCGTGCAGACCGGCATGAGCATCGCGTCGGTGGTGGTCATCGCCCAGGTGCTGACGCCGGAGGTGTACGGTCTGTTCGGTGCCGCGATGCTGCTCATCGGACTGTCCGAGATCATCACCGGCGGCGCCCTCACCCAGTGCCTGATTCAGCGCGCGGCGCTCGATCAGGCGCACATCGACTCGACGTTCTGGCTGAACACGGCGCTGTCGATCGTCGCCGCCGCCGGTCTGGCCGGCTTCGCCGGGCCGCTGTTGTCGATACTCAACGCCCCCGGAGCGACCGCGGCGCTCTACTGCCTGGCGGCGCTCACGATCCTCAACGGTATTGCCGCCACGCCCCAGGCCCTGTTGATGCGCAACATGGCATTTCGCCGCTCGATGCACATCGATACCGCGTCGATCACCCTGGCCTCGGCCACGGGAATCGGGCTGGCGCTGGCCGGCGCGGGCATCTGGGCGCTCATCCTGATGGAGAGCGTTCGCGTCGTGGTCCGCACGGCACTCCTGGTGTTCTGGACGAACTGGCGGGTCGCCGGCCGCGGAAGCCGGCAGGCGCTGCGCGAGCTCACCGCCTTCAATCTCTCGTCACTGGGCACAGTGTCCCTGGCCCGGATCGAGATGCTGCTGCCGCGCACGCTCGTCGCGATGCTGCTCGGCCCCCAGGCGCTGGGCATCTGGCTGCTCGCCAGGCGCATCGTCGACGAGATCCAGCGCCTGAGCGCCGTGCCTCTGACGGCTGTGACCATGACGGCGGTGGCCCGTCTGCAGCATGAATCGGCGCGCGTCCGGCAGGTGGTCAGCGGCCTGTACCAGGCTTCCTCTCTGTTCGCGCTGCCGATGCACGCGGGCGCGATCGCGATCCTCCCCTGGCTGCTGCCGGTGGCCTTCGGATCACAATGGACGGCCGCCGTCCTGCCCTGTCAGATCCTGCTGATCAGCGGGCTGCGGACCTGCCACGGCGTGTTCGACGTTTCGATCCTGCGCGGTCTGGGTCACGTCGGGCTGCCACTGGTGTCGATGTCGCTGGCCATCGTGGCACTGGCCCTGTTGATCCCCGCCCTCGCCGGCTACGGGGTGGCCGGCGTGGCCACCGCCGTGGCACTGCGCTATGCACTGATCTGGCCGCTGGGCAATGCCTTCGTGCGTCGCGCCACCGGCATGCCGATCGCGCAGCAACTGCGTCCAATGCTCGTACCCCTGGCGAGCGCCCTGATCATGGCCGGGCTCGTGTACGCCGCCATGCCGTGGGCCGTGACCGGCTTCGGTGTGCATCTCGCCCTGGTCTTCGGCGTGACGCTGGGCGCCCTCGCCTACGCCGCCTCCGTGTTCCTGCTCTCGCCCACGCTCGGCCGCCGCCTGATGGATCTGCTCGTCGCCCTGCGACGCCGGGACCGCGACGGAATCGGCCGGCTTCTCGGCGACGTCACCTGAGGGTCGGCCCGATGATCACCGTTCTCTGCATGCCCAAGCACCGGTACACCACCGAGGCGCTCGCGAGCGTGCCCGGACTGCCGCTTCGCTCCCTCGGCTACCACCGGGCACTGCGCGCACGCAGCCTTCCCGCCGGCACCTACGTGTTCACGGATCTCGACCGGCTGAACTTCTGGGAGCTCGAGCTCGCCGCCCGCCTGTACCGGACGCTGCGTGACGCCGGCATGCGGGTGATCAACGACCCCGCGCGGGCGCGGGACCGTTACAGTCTGCTCAGAGCGCTCAAGGACCGGGGATTCAATCGATTCGACGTCTGGCGCGCCGACGAGGCGCGCCGCCCCACCCCCGATCAGTTCCCCGTCTTCCTGCGCACCCAGTCGGCCCATCGCGGCAACCTCACGGACCTGCTCGAGACGCCCGACGCCCTCGAGGCGGCCATCGTCTCGGCGCTCGATCAGGGTGTGCCCGCGCGCGAGCTGATGATCTCCCAGTACTGCGCCGAACCGATCCGGCCCGGGCTGTTCCGCAAGCTTTCGGTGTTCCGCGTCGGTGAGCGGCTGATCACCACTCCCGCCGTGCACGAGGGCCACTGGAGCGCCAAGTACGGCCAGAAGGGTGCGGCCGACGCCGCGCTCTACGAGGAGGATCTGCACGCCGTCGAGCGCAACCGCTACGGCGAGGCGCTGCGCGAAGTCTTCGAAGTGGCCCGGATCGAATACGGCCGCGCCGACTTCAGCGTCGTCGACGGCCGTCCGCAGGTGTACGAGATCAACACCAACCCGATGATCGGACGCCGCACGCAGGATCATCCCTCCGCCATCCGGGTCCGTGCCTGCGAACACTTCTTCGACAGGCTGTGCGACGCCTTGCGCGAGCTCGATCGGCCGGCCCGGGGCGAAAGAATCGGGATCGAGGACGAGACGCTGGTCGCCCAGCGCCGGCACGATCGATTCCTGCTGAGGCCTCGTTGGACGCCGTGATCCCGTCCCGCTCCCACGACCCTGGTGGCCACGCCACGGGGCCCGAGGCGACGCAGCTCGTCTTCGGGATCATGTCGGCCGGCTACAGCGACGCCGTCGTTCGCCAGCTCGTGCGATCCCTGCAGCCCGCCGCCGTGGTGGTGCATCACGATTTCGAACGTTACCCGGGCTTCCGGCTGGACATGCCCAATGCCTATCTGGTGCCCGACCCACTGCGCACGGGATGGGGCAACTGGGGGTTCGTTTCCGGCATCGTGCGCCTGCTCGAGTACGCCCTCGACTCGTTCGAGTTCGATTACCTGCAGCTGCTGAGCCCGACCTGTCTGCCGATACGGCCGGTCGAGAGCCTGCGCCGCCACCTTGCCGAGAACCCCGCGGACGCCCACGTCGACCTGGTCGGCCTGGACGACGACCCCGAGGCCCTGCTCGAATT
This sequence comes from Gammaproteobacteria bacterium, assembly GCA_030425615.1. Taxonomy (GTDB): domain Bacteria; phylum Pseudomonadota; class Gammaproteobacteria; order Burkholderiales; family Burkholderiaceae_E; genus JAUIAI01. The sequence goes on along the minus strand of JAUIAI010000060.1, from coordinate 1,015 downwards.
CGCCTACCGGGCCTTCCTGCCCGGCGGCAGCCTGCGGCAACGGGTGATGCTGCGGGTAATGGCGCTGGCCCAGGGCCGGGATCCGACCCGTGAGACCCGCGCAGGTCTGTGCATCGCCCGTCCGTCGGGCGACGGGTTCGCGAGCCGTGCGCGCTTCCGGGCGGGGCTCACACTGGCACGTGCCGCGCGCGCCGGTCTGCTGGGGCACACGCCGTTCGATGCCTCGTTCAGACCCTACGTGAGTTCCACCTGGTTCTGCGCCAATCGCACGGCCTGCAGGCACGTCATCGACAAGGCGCGCGACCCCGGGCTCGTCGCGCACTACCGCAACGGCCGCCTCATCGACGAGATCTTCTTCGCGTCGATCATCGGCAACTCGGGACTGCGGGTCGGGGCGTTGAACCATCTGATCAACGACTTCGATACACACGGCCACCCCAGGACCCTGAAGCTCGACGACCTCGACCGGCTCGCCGCCTCGCGACGCTTCTTCGCACGCAAATTCCGTGACGATCCCGCCGACCCCGCGCGCCAGCGTGCGCTGGCCTGGGCGGGCGTGGCGGCTTCCGGCGAAGCCGGCGAACCCGAACGTGCCACGGGCGTGCCGTCGACCCCGCAGTCGCCTCTCGTGGAGTCCGCCGAATGAACCACGTCGTCTTCTGCACCCGCAACGGCGCGCGAACGCTGCCGGCGATGCTCGCATCGTTGAACGAGGTTCGCGGGGTCCGTGACTGCTGGCGGATTCTGGTGGTGGACAACGGATGCCGCGACGAATCCCGACACCTGCTGGCGCAGGCGGCCCACGAACTTCCGATCCGCGTCATCGAGGGGGTGGACGGCGGCAAGAACAGCGGTCTGAACCGCGCGCTCGACACACTCGCCCCCGCGCTCGCCGACGACGAACTGATTGTCTTCAGCGACGACGACATCATCGCCGAACCGGACTGGCTCGAAGCCTTCCTGTCCGGTGCGGCGGCTCATCCGCAGGCGTCGATGTTCGGCGGCGCGATCGCGC
>JAUIAI010000059.1 GCA_030425615.1 Gammaproteobacteria bacterium | reverse complement strand
TGCCAAAATCGATCTGCCCGAAAATGTTTTGTTCGCCGTCCTGCGCCCCCTTGGACTCGATCAATCGGCGAAAGGTGGTCAGGTAGCAGGTGGGCGCCGCGGCGACGATCCGGTCGACGTTGCCGCTGAAATCGCCCACCGTCTGGTTGAGCTGCGCTAAAGATACCCGCATAGATGACTTCGCCCGAAAAGGAAGGGGATTATTGCATGCGACTGGTCACCGACCTGTCGCCTTTCGAGCCCGCCCGGTGGAATGCGCTGCTTCCGGCCGAGCCCGGCGCGGTGTTCGTGCGTCACGAGTGGCTACGGGCACTGGAGACCAGTGGCTGCGTCGGCGAGGGCACGGGCTGGCAACCGCTGCACATGGTCGTCGAGACCCCTGGGGGCGCGCTGGCGGGTGCCTGTCCGCTATACGCGAAATCACATTCCTACGGCGAGTACGTGTTCGACTGGGCCTGGGCGGACGCCTACCGTCGCCACGGTCTCGAGTACTACCCCAAACTGCTCAGCGCCGTGCCCTTCACGCCGGTTGCCGGCCCGCGCCTGCTCGCGCGCGAGGACGCCATGCGCGACGCCCTGGCCACGCTGCTGGCCGAGCAGGCCGCGCGCTCGAACCTGTCGTCGCTGCACGTGCTGTTCCCCCAGCCCGCGGGGCGGCGTGCGCTCGAGAGCGCAGGCTTCCTCATCCGCCACGGCGTCCAGTTCCACTGGCTGAACCAGGGCTTCGGCTCGTTCGACGATTTCCTGGCATCGCTCACGCAACCCAAGCGCAAGAAGATCCGGGCGGAGCGCCGAAAGGTGGCCGAGGCCGGCGTGCGCTGCGAGCGCCGGGTCGGGAGCGAGATCCGGGAGCAGGACTGGCGCTTCTTCATCGCGTGCTACGACACGACCTACGCCGAGCATCATTCGACGCCCTATCTGAACCTGGATTTCTTCCTGACCGTGGCACGGCTCATGCCCGATGCCTTCGTGCTCAACACCGCCTACCTGGGCGATGACCCCGTCGCATGCAGCCTGCTCGTTCGGGAGGGCAGCCGCCTCTTCGGGCGTTACTGGGGGGCAAGGCGGTTCATCTCCCAGTTGCACTTCGAGCTCGCCTACTACCAGAGTATCGAGACCGCCATCGCGCTCGGGGTGCAGGTGATCGAGGGGGGTGCCCAGGGGGAGCACAAGATGGCCCGCGGCTTCATGCCGGTCCAGACCTGCTCAGCGCACAGTCTCAGCGAACCGGCCTTCGCCGACGCGGTCGACCGCTACCTCGAGCGTGAACGGGGGATGATCGACGGCTACCTCGATGAACTCAACGAGCGGGCGCCTTTCAGGCGTTCCGCCGGGCCGAACGAGTCCCCTCGCGGCGACGGCTGAATCTCTCAGAAGGCGGGTTTGGGAATCGCGGTGCGGTAGCGCTCCACGCCTTCGATGACCTCGAGCTTGGCGGCATCCGGCCCGGCCCAGCCCTCGATCTTGACCCATTTGCCCTTCTCGAGATCCTTGTAGTGCTCGAAGAAGTGCTGGATCTGCGCCAGCCGCTCGGGCGCGATGTCGTCCGGCTTGCGCCAGTGCTTGTAGATGGGAAGGACCTTGTCGATCGGTACGGCCAGCAGTTTGGCGTCGCCGCCCGCCTCGTCGGTCATGTTCAACACCCCCACGGGCCGGCAACGGATCACCGCGCCCACCGTCACCGGAAAAGGTGTGATGACCAGCACGTCCACGGGATCACCGTCTTCGGCGACGGTGTGCGGCACATAGCCGTAGTTGCACGGGTAGTGCATGGCGGTGCCCATGAAGCGGTCCACGAACAGGGCGCCCGTGTCCTTGTCGACTTCGTATTTGATGGGATCGGCGGCCATCGGGATTTCGATGATGACGTTGATCTCTTCGGGCGCATGCTCACCCGGCCCCACTCTGTCGAGGTTCATTTTCTTCCGTTGTTCGAGGAGGAGACGCGGCACCGCAGATGTGCCGGTTTTCGCGGTGATTGTAGGCGAGCCCCACCGTGCGCAGGCACGGGTCGTCGCGCGCGCCATGACGCCCGCCGGAGCTTTGGCGATAATCGGTGCGACGAGACCGATCACCGGAGACGACGATGCTCACCCGCCTGCACTTCATCGACAACGAATCCACCGCGGCCGCGGACGGGCGGGTACTCGAGGTGCTCGATCCGTCCACCGGGGAATCGTTCGCCACGATAGCGCGTGGCGGAGCCGACGACATCGACCGGGCCGTACGCGCGGCGCGACGCGCGCTGGACGGAGCGGTCACCGGTCTGCCGTTCCGCGGCCCCTGGGGGCAGACCGACGCGGCCGGCCGCGGGCGCATCCTGGCCGCGCTGGCCGGACTCGTGGCCGGGCACCACCAGGAGCTGGCGGAGTTGGAATCCCGGGACACGGGCAAGCCCATGAAGCAGGCCCGGGCCGATGCCACCGCCCTGAGCCGCTATTTCGAGTTCTACGCCGGCGCAGCGGACAAGCTTCACGGTCAGACCCTGCCGTATCAGACCGGTTACACGGTGCTGACGGTGCGGGAGCCGCACGGCGTCACCGGCCACATCATTCCGTGGAACTACCCGATGCAGATCATCGGGCGCTCGGTGGGCGCGGCACTCGCTGCCGGCAACGCGTGCGTCGTCAAACCGGCCGAAGACGCCTGCCTGAGCCTCTTGCGGGTGGCCGAACTGGCGGCCGAGGCCGGTCTGCCGGCCGGTGCGCTGAACATCGTCACCGGACTCGGGAACGAGGCCGGCCAGGCGCTGGCCGAACACCCCGGCATCGACCACATCTCCTTCACCGGCTCCGGCCCCACCGGCGAACGGGTGAGCCGGGCCGCCGCCGCCCATTGCTGCCCGGTCACGCTTGAACTGGGAGGCAAATCGGCACAGGTGGTCTTCGAGGACGCCGATCTCGATGCGGCGATCCCGGTGATCGTCAACGCCATCGTCCAGAACTGCGGACAGACGTGCTCGGCGGGTTCGCGGGTCCTGGTCGCCCGTGCGCGGCAGGCCGAACTGGCCGAACGGCTGGCGGCGGCCTTCGGCTCGCTGCGCACCGACACCGCGACCAACGACGCGGATCTCGGCCCGTTGATCAACGCGCGCCAGCGTGAACGCGTGTCTGGCTTTCTCGCCCAGGCCGAACGGGACGGCCTGCCGATCCTCGCCCGCGGCCAGATGGCGGCCGACCTGCCCGCGGGTGGCTTCTACCAGCAGGCCATCCTGCTCGACGCGGTGCCGCGGGATCACCCGGTCGCCCAGCAGGAGGTCTTCGGACCGGTGCTGGGCATCAGCGCCTTCGACAGCGAGGACGAGGCGATCGCGCTCGCCAACGGCACACCGTACGGACTCGTCTCCGGCGTCTGGACCGAGAACGGTGCCCGCCAGATGAGACTTGCACGCGCCTTGCGCACGGGCCAGGTCTTCGTGAACAACTACGGGGCCGGCGGCGGGGTCGAACTGCCGTTCGGCGGCATGAAACACTCGGGCTACGGGCGCGAGAAAGGCTTCGAGGCGCTGTACGGCTTCACCACGCTGAAGACGATTGCGCTCCGCCACGGTTGAGCGCCCCGCCCGGCTGGCGATCGCAGCCGTCGGACTCGGCACGTCGATCGCGCCGCTCGACACGCTCGTCAACGTCGCGTTTCCGGCCCTGTCGGAGGCTTTCGCGATCACCGTCACCCAGATCCAGTGGGTGATCATTCCGTTTGCCCTCGTCCAGACCGGCCTGGCCGTGGCGTTCGGCAAGATCGGCGACCGCCTGGGCCACAGACGCGTCTTCCTGCTGGGCCTTGCCCTGGCGGCCATGGCCCTGGCGGGCTGTGCGATGGCCCCCACGTTCGGCGTGCTCGTGGCCATGCGCGTCCTGCAGGGGATCGGGACCGGCATGGTCATCGGCGTCGCGCCCGCTCTGGTGAGCTGGCTCTATCCGGCAGCCGAGCAGCGCCGCGCCATGGCGCTTTACACGGCCTTGTTCGGCCTGGGCATGGCCATCGGTCCGCTGGCCGGCGGCTGGCTGGTCCAACAGTTCGGATGGCCGGGCGTGTTCTGGATCCGCGTGCCCATTGCGCTCGCCGCGATGCTGATGGTCATGACCCTGGACTCGACACGCGACACGAACGAGGCCCGTGAAGCCCGGAACGCACTCGCCGGCAAGCCCTTCGACCTGGCCGGCGCATTGTTGCTCGGCGCCTGGTCGATGGGCATCGTGGTCGCGGCCAATGCATGGCGCACCGGCGGAATCCTCTCGGTGAGCGCGCTCGCCGCGGTCGCGCTGACACTGGTCGGCATGTTCGCGTTCGTGCGTGTGGAGCGACGGGCCGAGGACCCCATCCTGCAGGTCGACTGGCTGGCCGACCGGGCGTTTCGCGACTTCCAGATCGGCGCGGTCGCCATCAATCTGGCGGCCTTCGCCAACCTGCTGCTGCTGCCGTACCGCCTTGCCCAATGGCCCGGCCTGAGCATCACCGCGGCCGGAGCACTGTTGACGCTATACCCGGCGGGCGCTTTCCTCGCCGGCCAGTGGGCACCGAGACTGGCGGGGACGGCCAGCGCCGCCACCCTCATGACGACGGGTCTGGCCGTCTCGGCGGTCGCGCTGGCGGCCATCGGCGCCCTCCCCTGGCTGCCGGGCCTGCCCGCTCTGGCGGTCCTGCTCCTGGCCTGCGGCGTCGGCGTCGGTCTTTATCAGATCGGCCATCTCGAGGGCACGATGCGCCACCTGCCTCCGCACGCCCGGGGCGTGGCCGGCAGCCTCGCCGGCGTCACCCGCCTTTTCGGACTGATGCTCGGTGCCATCGTGCTGCCCACGGTGCAGTCGGCGTTTTCGGTCCGCGTGCCGGGGGCGGATGCCCAATCCGCCACGTTCGCCGTCACCGGACTGCTGCTGCTGGCGTTCGCCGTTTTCTTCCGGTTGCGCAACCGCGAGAACGCCACCCGTTGAGCAGGTTCCGACCGGGCTTCGCGCCGCTCACTCGGGCAGGCGGCGGCGCTCGTCCACGGGCGGCGGCAGCCGACCGCCGTGCGGGTCGCGCGCGATGTCCTTGTACAGCATCGACGCATCCTGCTGGCGGCCCATGGCCTCGTACATCTCCGCGAGCGCGAGCCGCGTGAACGGCGACGGTGACTTCGCGTTGGCGGCCCGCAGGCATTCCTCGGCCTTGCCCCACAGCCCTTCGGCAATGCAGAGGCGGCCCAACGTCGCGAGAATCAGCGGATCGTCGTCGTACTGACGCTGCCAACGCTCGGCCAGCCGCAACCGGTCCCGCGGCGGAATCGTGTCCAGACGGGTGAACAGGACCAGCGCCGCAGGTGAGAGCCGCGTCTCCAGAATCCGCTCGATCACGCGCAACGCCTTGAGTTCTTCCCCGGTACGGGCATAGGCCTCGGCCGCCGCCTCCATGACCGAGCCGGCGCCCAGATCCTGACGACCCAGTTCGGCGTACAGGGCATCGACCTCGTCCGGCCCCTGGGCGACCTCGAACAAAGCCTCGTACGCCCTGGCGCGCACCTGGACCTGCGCCTGCGCATCGAGGCCCTTTCTGGCGAACAAAGCCGCCGCGACGTCGAGAACCTCCCGCCAGCGCCCCGTCCCCTCCAGCGCACGAAGCTTCAGGCGAAGGAACTGCACGGAGGCCGTCAGAGGCGTGGGCGCGCGCCCGAGAATGGCCAGCGCATCGCCGGGACGCTGATCGTCCAGCGCACTCTCTGCCGCGAACATGATGCGCGCCCGGTCTGCGCCCGGCGCGCTCGCCGAGCGTTGCACCCACTGGTTGCGACGTGCCACGTCGCCAGCCAGGTGGGCCGCCCGCGCGGCCATCAGAGCCGACGGTCCGGCACACGCCTCGTCGCGCTGCGCCCGTTCCGCCAGCTTGTCGACCTTATCGAGATCGCCCTCGTGAACGGCGAGCACGAGATCGCGCAGCGCCTGCTCGGCCTGGCGACGGCGCCTTGCCCCCCACCAGCGGCCGAGGGACTCGGGCAGCGAGAACAAGTGGATGAAAACCCGCACGACGACATAGCCGAGCGCGAACATGGCCAGGATGCCAAGGGCGAGTTCGTTCGGAGCGAGCTCGTAGGAGTCGGGCGGCAGCGAAATCGTGACGCTACCCTCGTGGTAGCGGATCAGGAGACCCAGCACGGCGGCCAGCCCGAGCACGATCAGCAGTTTGATCAGCAGGCGCATGAGAGCGTAGAAAGAATCGGCGGTGGCTCCGCGACGACAATCGTCGCGAACGATCGACCACCCATTGTAGGGGTCCGGCGAACCCCCGGGTCAGCCGTTCGAGGGGTCTTCGGCCACCGCCAGAGCGGCCTGCAGGAGAGTCTGGCCCTGATCCGGCAGGCGAACGTCGACGAAACCGGCGGCCCGGGCCGACTCGGCGACATTCGGATGAACCGCGATCGCCGGCAGCGCGAGCAGGCGCCCCAGAAGCGCACCCAGTGGCTGCCAGGTCAGGAGCGCGCGAATGGCGCCGCGACTGCTCAGCAGCCAGACCACGAACTCACCGGAATCCAGGACGGACGCGAGCTCGTCGGCAACTCCGGGAGCGGGTGCGACAGGCCGGGAATCGTAGATCTCGAAGGCCTGTACGAAACGCCCGGTCGCGCGCAGCCTGTCCAACCAGTCCTTCCGCCCCCCGGTTCCCTTGACCACCGCCACGGACGCGACGTCCGGGTCACAGAGCAGGGGATAAAGCGCGTCGGCATCATACGGTGGCGCAGGAGGCATCACCACACCCTGTCCGGACGCCAGAATGCCGGTCTGGCGAAGGGCGTCCCCGGTCCCTGCCCCGACCGCAGCGACCCCCGTGTGACCATGCAGGACCGGCCCGAGCACGGGTGCCGCGAAGGCCGCCGCCGCCGGGCTGACGAAGACGACCCGGTCGAAATCCTCTTTCGCGATGCGCCCCAGGGCCGCCAGACCGTCGACCCTCGGACTCAGGGCCGAAAAAGGCAGTTCGAGGGTGGAGTGGCCGTGTGACCGGAGCGCGTCGCGCACCGCCTCGACACGGCCGAGCGGCTGGGTCAGGACAAAGGCAGCCAACGCGCGGCGCCCTGCCCGAGCAGATCTTCGGCAGCGGCCAGGCCCACACGATCCGCATCGGCCTCACAGGAAATCGACTCCACGATCACCGACTCGAGAACCTCGGATCCGTCCGGTGCAGCCACCCGCGCCCGCAGTTCATGACGACCGCCCTCAATGGCCTCGCAGTATCCGGCCAGCGGCACGCGGCAGCTTCCCGCAAGGCGCCCCGCCATGGCGCGCTCGCAGCGCACGGCCAGCGCCGTCGCAGGATCGTTGAGGGGCCGCAGCGCGTCGACGAGGTCGCTACGATCGGCGCGGATCTCGATGGCCAGGGCACCCTGCCCCACGGCCGGCAGACAATGCGGCGGCGGAACGACCTGACGGATCCGGTCGGCGAATCCGAGCCTCTTCAGACCCGCAGCGGCGAGAATGATCGCCTCGTACTCGCCTTCGTCCAACTTGCGCAGCCGGGTGTTGACATTGCCGCGCAGCGGGCGGACGTCCAGATGGGGATAGCGTGCGAGCAGCTGCGCCGAACGGCGCAGGCTCGACGTACCGAGTCGGGCGCCGGAGGGCAGCGCATCCAGGGACTCGTAGGTGTTCGAGACGAACGCGTCGCGCGGGTCTTCACGCACGAGCACGGCACCGATCGCAAAGCCCTCGGGCATCTGCATCGGCACGTCCTTCATCGAATGAACCGCCAGATCGGCACGACCGTCGGCCAGCGCGACCTCCAGTTCCTTGATGAACAGCCCCTTGCCGCCGATCTCGGCGAGCGGGCGGTCGAGGATCCGGTCGCCCTCGGTCGTGAGACCGAGGATTTCGAGTTCGCAATCGGGATAAAGACCCCGAAGACGATCCCGGACGTGCTCCGCCTGCCACATCGCAAGACTGCTCTCGCGCGAGGCCAGTACGAGCCGTCCGGGTGCGTCGGAACTCATTCCGGACTCAGCTGACCAGGTTCTTCACCGACGACCACTGCCGACGGCTCACCGGCAGGCGCTCGTCGATGTCGCGCATCACCACCTGCCAGTACGGGTCACCGGACTCCGCCTCGCCGGAGGGCGTCACACGCTCGAAGCCCGCGATGGCCGGACGAGCGACCAGCGCATTGCGGTGAATGCGCACGAACCGGTCGCTGAATTCGTGCTCGAGCGACGTCAGCGACTCTTCGATCAGGAACTCGCGCTCGATCGTGCGAACGGTGATGTACTTGAGCTCGGCCTTCAGATAGACGATCTGCTCGAGCGGCACGAGGATCACCCGGCCCCGCTCATGGACCGACAGATGACGGCGGCGCGTGCTGGTGGCGCGCGCGAGCTGATCGATCGCGTCGGCATGCTCGGAGGGTACCCGCGCCATCGCCCGGCGCAACGCCTCCAGGAGCCGCTGGGCCCGAACCGGCTTGAGCAGGTAATCGACCGCCCTCACCTCGAACGCCTCGACCGCGAACTCGTCGAAGGCCGTCACGAAGATGATCAGCGGCATGGGCCGATCGGTTTCGCCGCTCTGCGCACGCGCCGAGATATGGCGGGCAAGCTCGATGCCGGTCATGTTCGGCATCTGGATGTCCAGCAGCACGATGCGCGGCTGGTTCATCTCGATCTGCGACAGAGCCTCGGGCGCGTTGGCGGCCTCACCCACGATCCTGTGGGGGAAGTCGGGTGCCAGGTCGGCCAGGAGTTCGCGCAGCCTCGACCGCGCAACCGGCTCGTCGTCAACGATCAGGATTTTCACGTGCGGGCTTCCTCGTAGGGGAAGCGAAGTTGCACGGTGAACGTGTTGTCGGTGTCATTCACATCAACCTGTGCCCGCGTGTCGTAGGCGAGGTCGAAGCGCTGCTGGATGTTGGTCATCGCCATCTTGTTGCCGCTGCTGCTGCGCGTCCGGTT
>JAUIAI010000946.1 GCA_030425615.1 Gammaproteobacteria bacterium | reverse complement strand
GCGATTCGAACTGGACGTCGACCGCACCCGCCGCCCGGAGTACCTCCGCGGATCTGGCCACGGCATGGTCGAGCATGCGCCGGCTGTTTTCGCTCAGCGTGTATTGGATGCGCGGCGCGGGTATGCCGTTCGAGTCCTTGAGATCCGGGTCGAGCGTGACACGATTGTGAGCCTCCGGCAGGTCTTCACAGATGCAGACCATGCCGGCCGTGTGAGCGAACAGGCGACGGTACGCATCGTGAAAGCCCTCTCCCCAGGGAATCTGGCCGCTGTTCAGGCCGTTCATGGCGGTGACCAGCGCGCCACGGCCCCGGATGATCTCCATGGTGTAGCCCCGCACGAAACCGCGTGCAGCCTCGGTCTCGTAGAACTCCTGACTCCAGATGCAGCAGCCGGCAGGCCCGAACTGTCCGTCCAGCCGCTCCTCGAAGGTGCCGATGACCGACGCGTAGGGGTGGAACATCAGGTTGCGCCCGACCAGGTCGTTGTCGTTGGCCAGCCCGCTGGGAAAGCGCTTCGAGCGCGAGTTCAGCAGGATGCGCGGGGTCCCGATGCCGTTGCACGCCATGACCACGACCTCGGCCGGCTGAAAGTGCTCCTGGCCGTCGGCGTCGAAGTAGATGGCGCCGGTTGCGAATCCGGTGTCGTCGTCGACCGTGATTTCGCGCACCCGTGCCCGGGTCTGCAGGCGCACCCCGCGCCGGATGGCCTCTGGCCAGTAGCAGATGTCGGTACTGGCCTTGGCACCCTGTGCGCAACCGCTCGTGCACGGTCCCAGATTGATACAGCGATCGCGCCCCTCGTAGGGGCGCGTGGCGATGGCGCTGTCCGAGGGCCACCAGTGCCAGCCGAGCCTGTTGAACCCGCGGGCCAGTGCCTCGCCGGAGCGGCCCAGCGGCGCAGGCGGCAGAGGCATCGGCTTGGGCGGATAGGCGGGGTCGCCCTCCAGTCCGGCCACGCCCATCATGCGGTCGTTCTCGGCGAAATAGGGCTCGAGCGTGGCGTAGTCGATCGGCCAGTCGTCGGCGACGCCGTCGCAACTGCGGACGCGGAAGTCGCTCGGGTGAAAGCGCGGAAAGTGCGCGGCATAGAGCACCGTGCCGCCGCCCACGCCGTTGAAGTTCGCCACGGAGATCGGTGAATCGACGTCGTTGATCGGGTAGTCGGTCTCGCGGGCGCGGATGTTCGGATTGAAGCTGTAGTCGCTCAGGTGCCTGAGTTCACCGTCGCGCCCGGTACTCGGATAAGTGGCCGGATCGCCCCAGTCCCCCTGTTCGAGACACAGAATGCGCATGCGCGTGTCGGCCAGGCTCCAGGCGAAGGCGGCGCCGGCCGCGCCGGCCCCGACGATGAGAACGTCTACGGGTTCGTGCTTCTGCATCTCGCTCCTCCGCGTGCCGGGCAAGATTAGCAGCTTGTGAGCGA
>JAUIAI010000058.1 GCA_030425615.1 Gammaproteobacteria bacterium | reverse complement strand
ACTCGACGATGCGCCGGCTGCCCAGGTCGATGATGAGCACCGCATCGGTGGCCAGCTGGAACAGCATGCGATAGCGCTGGTCCGCGTGACGCAGATCGCGGTACTCGCGTTCGATGGCGCGCTGCGCCTGGACCAGGCGCTGCTGCATCGCCGAGAGCGACCGCTGTTCGCGACCGACGGCCACCAGCCTGCCGTCGCCCAGACGGATCATGCGGTACTGGACGGGAAGATCCTGAGACTGCCCCGGCACGGGGTGGTTCACCTGACGCCAGCGCGTGCGACCGGTGTCGCGTGCGTCGCGCAGCATCATCTCGGCCTTGGCGCGCGACTCGACGGTGAAGATGTCGACCCAGGCCCGGCCGGCCAGCGTCTCCAGGCCCTGGCCGGCGAGTGAATCGGCCCCCACGATGGACTGCCGCACCACGCCCTTGGCGTCCACGAGCAGGGTGATGTCGGCCGTGGCCGACAGCATGGACAGGAGATCCTCGGTCTCGAGCCCGGGAAGCCGGACCGCATCGGCACTCTGGGAATTCACGCCTGTCTCGGGAGTTCGTCGGGGGGCGGGCGTCTCGTCCGACCCCGTGGGCGCATCACCGCGGCGATGTCGCCCGTCTCTGGCGCGGCGCTCGGTCATGACTCAGACCCGCACGACGGCGGCCGAAAACCTCCCGCAGCGTGCCTGCCCGCCCGGATCGAAGAACCGGCTGCGGGGGCCTCTCGACTGTCCGAAGCCCACCGTCAGGGTCTTCCGTATCGACGTGCGCGCAATCTTACCAGCCGCAGGATCCGGATCGGCGCCTCGCGCACGTCGGCGAGTTGCATGTCCGCACCGACTGTCCGCCAGAGCGCCGGATCCCGGCCGAACACGCTGCCCCCCACCACCACGGCGGCGGCCCGGTTGGCCGACGCGCAGCGCAGGTTGCGGATCAGCGGCTCGAGCCCGCCCAGCAGACGCTCGCTGCTCAGCGACAATCCGACCGCGTCGTAGGCGGTCTCCTGCACGACGCGGGTCAACGCGTCCGCGGTGGCGGCCATGCGCACGCAGACGTCGAAACCGGCGCGCACCAGGAATTCGCCCACCACGGTGAGCCCGAACGTGTGCTGCTCACCGGGAACCGGTGCGAGCAGCACCCTGCAGGGGGCGCCCACCGGCCGCCCCAGCGGCATCAGCTGGCCGGCGAACTCACGCATCATGCCGCCCAGGTACGACATGGCGATCGTGACCTCGGCGAAATCGTTGCGGTCGTGCTCCCAGCGCAGGCCCATCTGGCGCGCCGCGGCCGAGAACAGATTCAAGACGATCCACTCGGGCCGCGCACCCTCGCGCCGCAGGCGCTCGACGATCGCCTCGGCCGCCTCGGTGTCGGAGGCGATCAGTGCGTCCACGAAGGCTTCGAGATCCGCCATCGCGAGCTCGCGGTCGTCCGGAAGCGCCGGCACACCGGCCGCGCCGAACTTGGCGTGAAGGCTGGGCAGCACGTCCGCGCGGATCACCGGCATGAGCGAGTGACGGGTGTCGGAGGCTTCGTCCAATGGCGCCGCGTCGGCTTCGTCCGCCGGCTCGGCGGACTCGCTTCGCGCGCCCGGATCGGCGGCCCGGCGGGGTGGTGCGGCCGGGCCTGCGGCAGGGGGTCGGCGGTTCATGTGCTCGTCTCCGTTTGCCCCATGAGTCCCTCCCGACCCTGGCGGGCGGCCCGCGGCGCCGGATCGGACGCGCGGCATGACCACCCCTGCTGGGCGGTCCATGCTACGCGCATCGGGCAGGCTGTCAATTTCTTTTGACTGTGTGCAGCGTGATGTTCATATGGTCATTCTATATTGACGTCAATTTTCGTTGACAGTCATTCCGCGTCGTCCTAGAGTGACTCGAAAGGGACTCGGAGGACAAGCAGAGTGGGCAACGGCAGCCAGAAGCGCCTGACGCACCGCCGGCCGCTGTATACGGCCGAGCAGCGGCGTCGCCGTGACGCCAGCCGCTGGACGCTGGTGCAAGGCGTGCTCGCCCCCCTGCAGTTCGTCGTCTGCCTGGTGAGCATCGCGCTGATCCATCACTGGTTCGCCACCGGCGACCACCTCGGCCTGGCCACCGGTTCGGTGGTCGTCAAGACGGCCCTCCTGTTCGCGATCATGGTCACCGGCGCGCTCTGGGAGCGCGACGTCTTCGGCCAGTACCTCTTCGCACGTCCGTTCTTCTGGGAGGACGTGGTGAGCATGGTGGTCATCGCCCTGCACGTGGCCTTCCTCGGGGCCTGGATCTCCGGGCTCGTGAGCGCGAGCGGCCTGCTCGGCCTGGCCCTTGCGGCGTATGCGGTCTACATCGTCAATGCGGTGCAGTTCCTGATGAAGTTGCGCGCGGCCCGCCTGTCCGCCCCCGTGGGGCAGACCGCGCGGCCGGTCACGGAGGTGGCGCGATGAACGCGCCGATGATCCCGATCCGCGACGCCGGCGACTGCCGCGACCCCGACCGACCGCTGCGCGAACGCGGCCAGCACGAGATGTTCTGCGGGCTGACCAGCATTCTCTGGCTGCACCGGCGCATCCAGGACGCGTTCTTCCTGATCGTGGGCTCGCGAACCTGCGCGCACCTGATGCAGTCGGCCGCCGGCGTGATGATCTTCGCCGAACCGCGTTTCGCCACGGCGATCCTGGAGGAGCGCGATCTCGCCGGCATGGCCGACATGCACGACGAACTGGACGCCACCGTCGCGCGGGTGCTCGCCCGCCGCCCCGACATCCGCCTGCTCTTCCTCGTGGGCTCCTGTCCGTCGGAGGTGATCAAGCTCGACCTGGGACGGGCCGCAGAGCGGCTGGACGCCACGCACGACGGCGTTCGCATCCTGAACTACTCGGGCAGCGGCATCGAGACCGCGTTCACCCAGGGCGAGGACGCCTGCCTGGTTTCGCTGGTGGGTTCCCTGCCGGCCGAACCGGCCGCGGCGCCCCGCTCGCTGATCGTCGCCGGCGCGCTGGCCGACGTGGTCGAAGACCAGTTCACACGCGTCTTCGCGGCCATGGGCATCGAGGATGTGCGGTACCTGCCGGCACGCCGCGCCGCGCAGATGCCGGCCGTCGGCCCCGGCACCGTCTGCCTGCTGGCGCAGCCCTGGCTGAACGACACCGCCCGGGCGCTGCGCGACCGGGGTGCGACCGTCCTGGCCGCGCCGTACCCCCTCGGCGCGGACGGCACCCGCGCCTGGTTCGCCGCGGCTGCCGATGCCTTCGACGTACCCGCCGAACGCTTCGAGGCCGCGGTCGCGCCGGGCGAGCGTCGCGCCCGTGAGGCCGTCGCCGCCGTGGCGGGCGAACTCGCGGGCAAGCGACTGTTCGCCTTCCCGGACTCCCAGATCGAGATCCCGGTGGCCCGTTTCCTGGCCGGCGAACTGGGCATGACCCTGACCGAGATCGGCACGCCCTATCTGATGCGCGAGCAGATGCAGGCCGAACTCGCCGCCCTTCCCGCCGGCACCCGGATCGTCGAGGGCCAGGACGTGGACGAGCAGCTCGCGCGCTGTCGCGCCGCCGCACCGGATCTGGTGCTGTGCGGGCTCGGTCTGGCGAACCCGCTCGAGGCCGAGGGACTGCGCACCAAGTGGTCGATCGAGCTCGTGTTCTCGCCCGTGCAGGGTTTCGAACAGGCCGGCGATCTGGCCGAACTCTTCGCAAGACCGCTGCGCCGCGCCGCGCGCCTGCGCGCCACGGGAGTCACGCCGTGAAGCTGGCCGTCTGGACCTACGAGGGCCCGCCGCACGTGGGCGCAATGCGGGTGGCCACGGCCATGCGCGATCTGCACTTCGTGCTGCACGCGCCGCAGGGCGACACCTATGCCGACCTGCTGTTCACGATGATCGAGCGACGCGACAAACGGCCGCCGGTCACCTACACGACGTTCCAGGCTCGCGACCTGGGCGGCGACACGGCCCAGGGCTTCCAGCGGGCGATCGCCAGCGCCTACGAGCGTCACCGGCCGGCCGCGATGCTGGTCGGTGCATCGTGTACGGCCGAACTCATCCAGGACGATCCGGACGGCCTGTCGGCGGCGCTCGACCTGCCGGTGCCGGTGATTCCGCTCGAGCTGTCCGCCTACACGCGCCGCGAGAGCTGGGGCGCGGCCGAGACGTTCTATCGCATCGTGCGTGCGCTGGCCGGCGCGCCGACACCGGCCCGGGGCGACGGCGTGCGCTGCAACCTGCTCGGCGCCACCGCACTGGGATTCCGCCATCGGGACGACCTCACGGAGGTTCGTCGCCTCGTCGAGGCGCTGGGCGTCCGGGTCGAGGTCGTCGCCCCCTACGAGGCCGGCGTGGACGATCTGGCACGGCTGCCCCGCGCGGACTTCAACGTCGTGATGTATCCGGAGATCGCCGAGACCGCGGCGCGCTGGCTCGAGCGTCAGCACGGACAACCCTACACGCGCACGGTGCCCATCGGCGTCGGCGCGACGCGCGAATTCCTCGCCGAAGTCATCGGGCTGGCCGCCGCCGCCGACCCGGACTTCCGGCCGGCCCGCGAGCCCGAAGAACTGCTGTCGGGCGCACGGCTGCCGTGGTACTCGGCCTCGGTGGATTCGAACTATCTGACGGGCAAGCGCGTGTTCGTGTTCGGCGATGCCACCCACGCGCTGGCCGCGGCCCGGGTCGCCCGCGAAGAGCTCGCGTTCGAGGTGGTCGGCCTCGGAACCTACGCGCGCGAGTTCGCGCGCCCGGTGCGTGCCGCGGCCGCCGGACTGGGGCTCGAGGCCCTGATCACCGACGACTATCTGGAGGTGGAAGCGGCGATCACGGACTGTCAGCCGGAGTTGATCCTCGGTACGCAGATGGAACGGCACATCGCCAAGCGCCTGGGCCTGCCCTGCGCGGTGATCTCGGCGCCGGTCCACGTGCAGGACTACCCGGCACGCTATTCGCCGCAGATGGGCGTCGAAGGGGCGAACGTCCTGTTCGACACCTGGGTGCATCCGCTGACCATGGGTCTCGAGGAGCACCTGCTGACGATGTTTCGCGAGGACTTCGAGTTCAACGACGCGGCCGGCGCATCACATCTCGGCCATGCGCGACACGCCGCAGGCGACAGGGCCCCGGTCGTGGCCGCCGACGCGGACGGGACGACGCCTGCGGATCACACCCGGATCGCCGTTCCGCCAGCGGGCCATCCCGCCGAACAGGCGAACGAACCCGAAGCCGTCTGGTCGCGCGACGCGGAACTCGAACTGCGCAAGATCCCGTTCTTCGTGCGCGGCAAGGCACGGCGCAACACCGAGCGGTTCGCCCGCGAGCGCGGCATCCGCGAGATCGCGCTGGAGACACTCTACGATGCCAAAGCGCACTTCGCACGCTGACCCGGTCCCGACCGGCGTCCGGGTCGTCTTCGTGACGCTGGACAACCATCTGAACGGCGTGTTCGCGGGTATTCGCGAGCGTCTGCGCGAAGATCTGCCCGGCCTGCAACTGTCACTGCACGCGGCGGCCAACTGGGCCGGCGACCCGGACAGCCTCGCGCGGTGCCGCGAGGACATCGCCACCGCCGACATCGTGGTGGCCACCATGCTCTTCATGGACGAGCACATCCGTCCGGTGCTCGACGCGCTGCAGTCCCGGCGCGATCACTGCGACGCCATGGTGGGACTGATCGCCGACCCGGGGATCGTCCACCTGACGCGGCTCGGCCCGTTCGACATGCGCTCGGGCAGCAGCGGGCCGCTGGCGCTGTTGCGCAAGTTGCGCGGCAAGCGCGACAACGCGAAGGTCTCCCAGGGGGCCAGTCAGATGGCGATGCTGCGCCGCCTGCCCCGGCTGCTGCGCTACGTGCCGGGCAAGGCGCAGGACCTGCGCGCCTACTTCCTGGCCATGCAGTACTGGCTGTCGGGATCGCCGGACAACCTCGAGCAGATGATCCGCATGCTGGTCGACCGCTACGCGGACGGCCCGCGCCGTGCGCTGCGCGGCTCGATCACCGTGCGCGAGCCGGTGGTCTATCCGGACACCGGCGTGTATCACCCGCGGTTGCCGGGGCGCCTCGGCGACGATGCCGCCGCACTGCCCATCGTCGGCGGCCGGCCACGGGTGGGCCTGCTGCTGATGCGCTCCTACCTGCTGGCCGGCAACGCCGCCCACTACGACGCCGTGATCGAGGCGCTCGAGGCGCGCGGCCTGGACGTGGTGCCGGCCTTCGCCAGCGGGCTGGACGCCCGGCCCGCGATCGAGGCGTTCTTCCGCGACGACCAGGGCCGCGTCACCATCGACGCGATGGTCTCGCTGACCGGGTTCTCGCTGGTCGGCGGGCCCGCCTACAACGACACGGCCGCGGCGCAGCAGGTACTGGCCGAACTGGACGTGCCGTATCTGAGCGCGCTGCCGCTCGAGTTCCAGTCGCTCGATCAATGGCGTGCCGCCGAACACGGCCTGACCCCGATCGAGACCATGATGATGGTCGCGATCCCGGAACTCGACGGCGCCACCGGAACCACGGTGTTCGGCGGCAGCGTCGAGCACGAAAACCGCTCCGGCGTGCGCACCATGGCCGCGGATCCGGAGCGCGTGAGCCGCCTGGCCGAGCGTGTGCGGCGCATGACGGCGCTGCGGGCCACCCCGCGGGCCGAACGTCAGTTGGCGATCGTGCTGTTCTGCTTCCCGCCGAACGCGGGCAACGTCGGCTCCGCCGCCTACCTGTCGGTCTTCCGCTCGCTCTTCAACCTGTTGCAGCGACTGGCCCGCGAGGGTTACGACGTCGAGGTGCCGGCGAGCGAGCGGGAGCTTCGCGAGGCGTTGCTGGGCGATGCCGCGGGAGACGGTCGGGCGGCCCGGGTGCACGCACGGGTGGCCACCGACGACCACGTCAGGCGCGAGCCCCATCTGGCCGAGATCGAGGCGGAATGGGGCCCGGCCCCGGGCCGGATCCAGACCGACGGCAGCGCCATCGAGATCCGGGGCGCCCGTTTCGGCCGGGTGTTCGTGGGCCTTCAACCCGGCTTCGGATACGAGGGCGACCCCATGCGGCTGCTGTTCCAGCGAGGCCTTGCGCCCACGCATGCGTTCAGCGCCTTCTATCGCTGGCTGCGCGAAGACTTCGCGGCCGATGCGATCCTGCACTTCGGCACGCATGGCGCGCTGGAGTTCATGCCCGGCAAACAGGCGGGCCTGTCCGGTGCCTGCTGGCCAGAACGGCTGATCGACGCCACACCGAACTTCTATCTTTACGCGGGCAACAACCCCTCCGAGGGCCTGATCGCCAAGCGTCGCTCGGCCGCGACCCTGCTCAGCCACCTGACCCCGCCCCTGGCGCACGCCGGCCTCTACCGGGGACTCACTGAACTGCGCGAGAGCATCGACCGGTATCGTCTGCAGTGTGACGACCCGGCCGCCGGCACCGAACTCGCCTGTCTGATCCAGGCGCAGGCGGCCGCACTCGATCTGGCGCCCGCCGAACCAGTGTGGGGCGCCGAGGATGCGCCAGGGCGCATCGACGCGCTCTCGCACGCGATCCGCGAACTCGAATACACGCTGATCCCGGACGGCCTGCACGTGATCGGCGAGCCGCCGGACCGTGCCCGCCGGGAGTCCTGGCTGCGCGCCATCGCCGCGGCACGGGACCTGCCCGGCGAGGTCGTGGACGGCGTGGCCGCGCTGCTCGACGATGTCGAGGCCGGGCGTCCCGTTCCCGACGGCGAGGCGTCCGAGCTCGCCCGGCTCGACCGAGCGCTCCGCGCCAACGACGAACTCGCCGCCATCGTCGCCGCCCTGGACGGCGGCTTCGTCGCGCCCGCGCCCGGCGGCGACCTGACCCGCACGCCGGACATCCTGCCCACCGGTCGCAACATCCACGGCTTCGATCCGTTCCGCATGCCCACGCGCTACGCGCTGCAGGCCGGCCGAACCCAGGCGGAACAGGTGCTCGCGCGCATGCGCTCGGACAGCCTGAGCCTGCCCGAGACGATCGCGATGGTGCTCTGGGGCACGGACAACCTCAAGACGGAAGGCATGGCGGTGGCGCAGGCGCTGGCGCTGATCGGCGCGCGGCCCGTGTTCGATCACTACGGCCGCCTCAGCGGGGCCGAACTCGTACCGCTCGATGAGTTGGGCCGCCCGCGTATCGATGTCGTCATGACCTTGTCCGGCATCTTCCGGGACCTCCTGCCCCAGCAATGCCGGCTCCTGGCGCAGGCCGCGTTGCTGGCCGCCTCGGCTGACGAGCCGCCGGAGCGCAACTACGTGCGCAAGCACGCGCTCGCGTGCCAGGCGGCGAACGGCGTCTCCCTCGAGGTCGCCGCGCTCAGGGTGTTCTCCAACGCGCCCGGTGCCTACGGATCCAACGTGAACCAGCTGATAGAGAGCAGCCGCTGGGACGACGAGGACGAACTCGGCAACGCCTACAAGACGCGCAAGTGCCACGCCTACGGCGCCGACGGCAGCGTCAGCCCGCAGATCGATCAGCTCGAGCGGCTGATGGGCTGCGTGCAGGCCACCTACCAGAACCTGGATTCCGTGGAACTCGGCGTGACCACGATCGATCACTACTTCGACACGCTCGGCGGCATCTCGCGCGCGGCCAGCAGCGCCCAGGGCCGGAGCGTGCCCGTTTACATCGCCGATCACACGACCGGCGGTCGCGGCCAGGTGCGCTCACTGGACGAGCAGGTCGCGCTCGAGACGCGCACCCGCATGCTCAACCCCCGCTGGCACGAATCGATGCTGGAGCACGGCTACGAGGGCGTGCACTGCATCGAGACACATCTGACGAACACGATGGGCTGGTCGGCCACCACCGGGCAGGTCGACCCGTGGGTGTACCGGCACATCACCCAGACCTTCGTGCTCGACGACGCCATGCGCGCGCGTCTGGCCGAACTCAACCCCTCCGCCGGCCTGGCGGTGGCGAACCGCCTGATCGAAGCCTGCGAACGCAACTACTGGCAGGCCGACCCCGAAATGCTCGATGCGCTGCACCGCGCCAGCGAGGAACTCGAGGACCGCCTCGAAGGCGTCTGCAACGGAGCGATCGCATG
>JAUIAI010000057.1 GCA_030425615.1 Gammaproteobacteria bacterium | reverse complement strand
TGTAGTCGTCGTGATCGTTCATGTCCTTGGACAACAAGGTGACGCGCGCGGCGTCTTCGCTGGAGAACCCCTGCGTCATCAGCCATTGCCGATGAAGATCGGGGGCGAGTCTTTCCACTTCCTCGTGCCAGGTCTTCAGGCTTTCGTGACCGAGCAGGGCGGACAGCAGCCGCAGCGCACGCTGCTTCATCTCGACTTCGGTCTGCAGCGCGTCGAAGCGCCGGGAGAGCCGGTCGCGGTCGATCCTGCCGTCCAGGCACGCCTGGCACTCGTCGAGACTCAGCCCGCCGGCCTGCAACTGCTGCAGAAGGCGTAGCCGCTGCCGGTCCGCGTCGTCGTAGACCCGGTAACCGTTGGCCCCGCGACGGCCCTTCAGCAGCCCCCGTTTCTCGTAGTACAGCAGGGCCGAGCGTGAAAGCCCGACGCTCCTGGCGAGTTCCGAGATGTCGGCCATGCGGGGCTTCTTCTGTTCACGGTGTGGCACGTGGACGAACGGATCGTAGACCGTGAAGCCGTAGACGGGTCAAGACGGTTCGGGATGTGTCGAGAAGGGCCGGGACGCATCTGCAACTCAGCGCGAATCACGCGCGGTTCACGCGCGTCGGCGCTTGCGCGCTCCACCGGACAGCCGGCGCTGGTTCGCCAGCACCTTCTTGCGGATCGGCGCGAGCCCGGCACGCAGAACGGCATCGCCGGTGAGTACCGGCGCGATGGCCCGCTGCAGCGTGCGCTGCTGCACGGACGACCCCGGCGGGCCCGCCATCGCGGCAGACCAGAGGGCCTGCGCCAGGTGCCAGGGCTGCATCCAGAGTTGCAGCGTCATCGCCTGCGCCGCCGCCACTGACGCCAGCCACTTCTCGGTGACCATGCCGGTGGCCTCGCGCTGGTTGCCGGGCGCACCGGGGATGGCCAGCCGGGCCATGCGCATGGCCATGACCCAGGGCACGGCCGCCAGGGTCTGGGCGGTTTCCTGCGCAAGACGGGTGTCACGGCGAGGCTTCATGGGGGCGTTTCCTTTGGAAGAGTCATGATCGTGCGCGGTCGGCGATGCTCCCTTGCGGGCAGCGGCGGATAGATGGAGGCTTCGAGGGCGGCCCGGGAGCGGGCAACCGGAACGGCCTGCTATCGTTGCGCCCGGCGGGTGCACGCCAGCGGCCGGCATCGGCTCGTGCTGGCCACGCGCCTGCTGCCGACTTCGAAGATCAGCTTGCCACACGCGGACGCGGTGGCCATCGAATCACCCTGACACCATCCCCGGGAGACACCCCCATGAGCACGATCCAGACCGAAAAACTCTTCACGCTCACCCTGCAGGTGGCCACGCCCATTCCGTCGCTGGGCGCCACCCCGTTCGGTGAGCGCAAGATCGCCGAGGTCACCGGCGGCGTGTTCGAGGGAGAACGCCTGAACGGCACGGTCAGAGGCGGTGGCGGCGACTGGATCCTGGTGCGCAACGACGGCGTGACCCAGCTGGACGTGCGCATCACGCTCGAGACCGACGACGGGGCCAGCATCTACATGACCTACCGCGGCCTGCGCCACGGCCCGGCGGACGTCATGGACAAGCTCAACCGCGGCGAGCCCGTTGAACCCGACGCCTACTACTTCCGCATCGCACCGGCATTCGAGACCGGCGACGCGCGTTACGCCTGGCTGAACAAGCTGGTGGCCGTGGGGCGGGGACACCGGCTACCTACGGGGCCGGTGTACGAGGTGTTCTCGGTGTTGTGAGCTTCGGGCTGCCGTGGCCCTGGCGCCTCCCGGTGTCGGCGGTCCAGTGATGCCCTCGGGAGCCGGGACGATCGTCTCGCATCATGATGTCATTGCATCAAGATGCTTTCCATGTGATTCCACCGTGCGAACCCCGCTCGATATCGACGACGACCTGCTGGCTGCGCTCGAGGAAATGACGCGCCACGAGGGCTCTTCGGCCGGCCGGATCGTCGTCAGCGCACCGGCAGACACGCCGGTCCGATCGGTTCGAAGGTCTTGTACGTGAGAATGAACTCGGTGTGCCCGAGCGCCTCGGAGCAGGTCTTCTGCCCGCCGCACACGGCGCGCACCAACTCGTAGATCTCCGTGCCCACGTCGTCCAGCGAGGCGCCCTCGCTGAGGATGCGCCCGGCGTTGACGTCCATGTCCTCGGCCAGGCGCTCGTAGGTGTCCGGGTTGGCGCAGATCTTGATCACCGGCGCGATGGCCGAGCCCACCACCGAACCGCGGCCGGTGACGAACAGGTTCAGGTGGGTGCCGCTGGCCATCATCTCCACGATCTCGGCGTTGTCCGAGATGTTGGGGAAGCCGAATCGCACCTCGCCGTCCGGAATCACGTCCATCAGGTACAGGCCACCGCGTGGGGGCAGGTCGCCGGGTTTGATCATCCCGTGGATCTGCGACGCGCCGGACTTCGCATACGCGCCCATGGACTTCTCTTCGATGGTGGACAGGCCGCCCTCGGCGTTGCCGGCGGAGAAGCTGCCGTAGCCGAGCGTGGCGTAGTAGCGGGCGGCCTTGGCCACGGCGCCGCGCAGTTCGTCGCCGAGTTCGGGCGTGACCGCACGCGAGGCCATGATTTCCTCGCAGCCGATGAGTTCGCCGGTCTCCTCGAAGATGCAGGCCGCTCCCTCGGCCACCAGCCGGTCGAACGCCCGCCCGGCCGCGGGGTTGCCGGTGATGCCGCTGGTGCCGTCCGAGCCGCCGCAGACGGTGCCGATGACCAGTTCGTCGATGCTCATCGGCACGGTGTCGGCGGCGGCAAGCGCCGTGGCCTGCTCGCGCACCCAGGCCTGGCCCTGTTCGATGGTGGCGCGCGTGCCGCCGGCACGCTGGATGACCAGCATTTCCACCGGCCGGCCGCTGTCCTTGATGGTCTTGGCCAGGCTGAAGCGGTCGAAACTCTCGCAGCCGAGCGATACCAGCAGCACGGCGCCTACGTTCGGATGCGTGCACAGCCGCTCCATCATGGTGTGCGCATAGGTGTTCGGGAAGCAGCCCGGGAAGCCGATGAGATGCGCGCCCTGCTCGCGCAGCGGCCAGACGATCTCGCGCGCCACGTGGTGCGCGCACTCGACCAGGTAGGCCACGACCACGTGGTTGCGGATGCCCTTGCGGCCGTCGGCGCGCGGGTAGCCGCGCAGGGTGGGCGTATCGGTGTTCGCGTTCATGTCGTCTCCGGCAGGGGAGGCAGGCCGTGCGCTCGAGGCGCGGCCTTCATTCGTTCAGGGGGCGTCTGACAAAGCGTCGCCGGCCGTGGTCTCGGACAGCACGTAGCTGGGCGTGTAGTCGCTGCGCAGGTTCTGCACGTGCACGTGCCGGCCGGCTTCGATCGGGGCGGTGGCCACGCCGATGGGCGCGCCGTACTTGAGCACGGGTTCGTCGGGGCGGATGGCGCGGCGCGCGACCTTGTGGCCGAGCGCGATCGGCTCGGCGATCGTGTACGCACCTCCGTCGATGTCGACGGTCTCACCCACGCGGATCAGACGTCGTGCCACCAGAACGTTGTCCTGCTCCGAGAGCAGCAGCAGGGGGGATTTCTCGGTCATCGGGGGCGGCTCCGTTAGGGGTGGCGGCTGTGTTCGGGCAGGCTCGTGCAGACGCTGCGATCAGAACTTGCCGTACTTCAGATACGCCTGCTGCGGATCGGTGCCGGCACGAATCGCCTTGCGGATCTCGCTCTCGGTGTTGATCGCGGCCTCGGACTTTTCGAGCACGTCTTCGATGATGCCCTGCGGAATGCGCACGAGCCCGTCGCGGTCGCCGAGCAGGTAGTCTCCCGGGGCGATGTCCACCTCGCCGACGCGGATCTCCACCTGCGTGGCGGCCGGCAGCCACCAGCTCACGATGTCGCGCGGCGTATAGCCGTGGTGCCAGGTCTGGAAGCCCAGTTCGATCAGGAAGTTCGCGTCGCGGATCATGCCGTCCACCACGGCACCGCGCACGCCCTTGTCGCGCAGCGTCTCGGCGGACAGCTCACCCATGTGCGCCACCGTGCCGTCGTTGGGCTGGTTGGTCCAGATGTGGCCGGCCGGGCATTTCGAGAGCAGGCCGGTCCAGGCGAGCAGCGTCTCGTGCGCGTCGGCCGTGGGGTCGACCTTGCCCAGAATGGTGAACGCCGGACCGGCCATGGCGCGCTCGGGCATCAGCGGACGCAGGCGCGGCGGCAGCGTGAAGTCGCGCAGGCCCATGGCACGCATGACGTCGTGCACGACGCCGGTGTAGCAGTTCTGCAGGCGGTCGCTGAGGGTGTCGGTCATGTCCGGTGTCCTTCGGTTGTCTCTGGAGTCGTCGTCAGGTGTGATGCCGCGGGCCACGTGCTCATCCGGGCCCTTTGCGCAGCCACACCGCCGTGTCGTGGAACACCGCGCCGCCGTTCGGGTAGCCGGGCTCGGCCGAGGTCAGCCGGTTCACGCCCACGCCCTCGCCGAAATTGCGGTTCGGCCAGATGCCCTCGAGCACCACCACACCGGGTTGCTGGCCTTCGCGCGGGCAGCAGGCGGCAGTGACCGAACCGGCGTCGTTGCCGATCAGCACGGGGTCGCCCTCGGTCACGCCGAGCGTCGCACAGTCGTCGGGGTGCATGAGCAGCATCGGCTGCTTTTCGCGTTTGAGCGAGCTGGGTGTCTCGGTGAACGTGCTGTTCAGGAAGGTGCGTGCCGGGGCGGTCACCAGGCGGTAGGGCCGCTCGGGGGTGGATTCGTCGATGACGTCGAAGTGATCCGGCAGCTTCGGCATCGTCTCGTGGCGGCCTCCGAAGGCCGCCCAGTCGGGCTTGAAGCGGAAGCGCTTGTCCGGCCACGCGAAGCCGTCCAGATAGTGTGCGGTCTCGAACGGCAGCGCGCAGTCCTGGCCGCCGCGCGCCACGTTCGTGGCCGCGTCCCACAGCCCGCCCTTGGCGAGCATGTCGTCGATGAGTTCCAGCGCGCTGAGTTGGAATCCGCGGTGTTCGGCGCCGAGACGTCTGGCGAGTTCGCAGATCACCCAGTGGTTCTCGCGACATTCGCCCGGTGCCTCAACCACCTTGCGGGCCACCTGGAAGACGGTGTGGCCCGAAGCGGTGTAGCAGTCGTCGTGCTCGAGGAACATGGTGGCCGGCAGCACGATGTCCGCATAGGCGGCGGTCTCGGTCATGAACTGTTCGTGCACGCAGGTGAACAGGTCTTCGCGGGCGAAGCCGGCCAGCACCTTGTCCAGCTCGGGGCAGACCGAGGCCGGGTTGGTGTTCTGGATCAGCAGACCGGTGACCGGCGGGCCGTCGTTCAGCGCGTCGGCCTGGTTCACGAGAATGGGTCCCAGCCGCGACTGGTCGAGCCAGCGTACCGAAGTGTCGACCGTGTCCAGCCCCTCGATCACGCTCTTGTCCAGCGGGTAGATGGCACTCTGGCCGAACATGGCACCGCCGCCGGGGACCTGCCAGGCGCCCGTGACCGCGGGCAGGCAGCTCACCGCGTGCATGTTGACCGCCCCGTTGCGCGAGCGCGAGAAGCCGTGGTGGCAGCGGATGTAGCTGGCCTTGGTGCTGCCGTACAGACGCGCGAACGCGACGATCTCGTCGACGCTCAGCCCGGTGATGGCCGACGCCCACTGCGGCGGTCGCTGCGCCACGTGGGCGGCGAGTTCATCGGGGGCGTCGGTGTAGCGCCGCAGATAGTCCCAGTCCGCCATGCCCTCGGCGAACAGCACGTGCATGACCGCGCAGGCCAGCGCGCCGTCCGTGCCCGGACGCGGCGCCACGTGCAGGTCGGCGCGCTCGGCCGTGCCGGTGCGGTAGGGGTCGACGACCACGAGCTTCGCGCCGCGCTTCTTGGCGCGCATCGCGTGCGTCATGACGTTGACCTGGGTGTTCACGGGGTTGCCGCCCCAGATGACGACGACCTCGCTGTGCTCGCCCATCTCGCGCATGTCGGTGCCGCGCTTGGCGCCCGTGCCCGCGTTCCAGCCGTTCTCGGCCAGGGTCACGCAGATGGTGCTCCAGTAGCGCGAATAGCGCATCACGTGGCGCAGCCGGTTGATGCCGTCGCGCTGCACCAGCCCCATGGTGCCGGCATAGAAGTACGGCCAGATGGTCTCGCTGCCGTGCTGCTGCGCGCGCTGGATGAAGGCTTCGGCCACGGTATCCAGCGCTTCTTCCCAGCTCACCTGCGCGTACTGGCCGCTGCCTTTGGGCCCGGTGCGCTTCAGCGGGTGCAGCAACCTGTCCGGGTGGTGGATGCGCTCGGCGTAGCGGGCCACCTTCTCGCAGATGACGCCGGCCGTGTAGTCGTTGCGCTGGCCGCCGCGTACCCGGCCGATGGTGTTCGCATCCAGCCGCTCCACGTCGAGCGCACAAGTGCTCGTGCAGTCATGCGGGCAGACCGAGGGCACGATCTCGGGGGAAACGGGTTGACGGGCGTTCATGGGGATCTCGGACAATCGACGACAAGGGTTCGGCTATGCTACCGAATGCGCGGGCGGGCCGGCCCTGCGGGCGGGGCTGCCTTCCGGGCGGTTGCGAGCCCCGGCGGCTTCAGGGTGGCCGGTGGCGCCCCCCGAACGACCCTCCGGAGACCCCATGCTGACCCAGGCGATCGATTTCCGTGACGAGAGCCGCGCGCTGCACGCGCTGCTGGCACCCCTGGACGATGCCGCGTTCGTGCAGGCCACCCGGTTCAAGGACTGGACGCTGAACGACATCGTGGCGCACCTGGACCAGTTCAACCGGCTGGCCGACGACGCCCGCGAGGACGAGGCCCGCTACGAGGCCAACCGCGGCGAGATCACCCGGCTCATGGAGACCGGCCTGGACATGCGGTCCGCCACCGAGCGGATCTACGGCGATCTGCGCGGGCGGGCGCTGCTCGAGCGCTGGCGCGAGGGCTTCGAGCGCATCGGCGAACGGTGGGTGGACGTCGACCCGAAACGGAGGCTGCCGTGGTTCGGGCCGTCGATGAGCGCGCGCTCCAGCATGACGGCCCGGCTGATGGAGACCTGGGCGCACGGACAGGCCGCCTACGACCTGCTCGGCGTCGAGCGTGCGGAGGAAGATCGCATCGGCAACATCGTGGTGCTCGGGGTCAACACGTTCGGCTGGACGTTCTCGAACCGCGGGCTGCCCGTGCCGGAGGCCATGCCGCAGCTCGTCCTGACATCGCCCTCGGGGCAGACCTGGACTCATGGCGGGTCCGGCGAGGCCGGGCGCATCGAAGGTGCGGCGCACGAGTTCTGTCAGGTGGTCACCCAGGTGCGCAACGTCGCCGACACGTCGCTTCGGGTCACGGGCGAGACGGCGATCCGCTGGATGGCCGTTGCGCAGTGTTTCGCCGGTCCGCCGGTGGATCCGCCGGCGCCCGGGTCACGTTTCCGTCAGGAGCGCGGATGAGCACGATCGACGGAGCCGCCCCCGCCGGCCGGGGCGAAGAAACCGGGGACCGGCCCGCGCCGCCACGCAGCATCCGCATCGGCGGCGCGGCCGGTTTCTGGGGGGATTCCAACGAGGCGCCGCGCCAGCTCGTGGAACTCGGCGACATCGATTTCCTGGTGTTCGACTACCTGGCCGAGGTCACCATGTCGGTGCTCGTGAGGGCACGTCAGAAGGACCCGCAGCAGGGCTTTGCGCGCGACTTCGTCGATTCCGTGATGGCGCCGCTGCTGCCGGCCATCAAGCAGCGCGGCATCCGGGTGATCGCCAACGCCGGGGGCGTGAACCCGTCCGCCTGCGCGGCGGCGCTTCGGGCCGTGGCCGAGGCCGCGGGCCTGTCGCTGCGGATCGGGGTGGTCGAGGGCGACGACGTGATGCCGCAGATCGACGCGCTGCGCGAGCGCGGTGTGCACGAGATGTTCAGCGGCGCGCCGCTGCCGGCCCGTCTGATCAGCGCCAATGCGTACCTCGGTGCGTTCCCGATCGCGGCGGCGCTCGACGCGGGCGCCGAAGTGGTGATCACCGGCCGGTGCGTGGACAGCGCAGTCACGCTCGGGCCGCTGATCCACACGTTCGGCTGGCGGCCGCAGGATCTCGACAAGCTTGCCGCGGGCACGCTCGCCGGACATCTGATCGAATGCGGAGCACAGGCCACCGGCGGGAACTTCACCGACTGGCGCGACACGGCGGCGGACTGGCACGACATGGGCTATCCGGTTGCCGAGTGCTCGGCCGACGGCAGTTTCGTCATCACCAAGCCCACCGACACGGGCGGGCTCGTCTCGCGGCTCACGGTCGGCGAGCAGATGCTCTACGAACTCGGCGATCCCGGGGCCTATGTGGTGCCGGACGTCGTCTGCGATTTCACGCAGGTGCGTCTGGAGCCCGACGGCGTCGATCGGGTTCGCGTCAGCGGTGCGCGGGGCCTTCCGCCCACCGACACCTACAAGGTCTCTGCCACCTACGCCGACGGTTTCCGCGCGACCAGCGCCACGGTGTTCACCGGGTTCGAGGCCGCGGAAAAGGCACGTGCCTTCACCGATGCCCTGCTCGGGCGTACGCGCGCCCTGTTCGCGCGCGAGGGGTTCGGCGACTATCGAGACACCGCGGCCCATCTCATCGGCACCGAGACGCTCTGGGGCGCCAATGCGGGGCCCGGCGCCGGGAACACGCGCGAGCTGGTGCTGCGTCTGGACGTGTGTCACGATCGCCGCGAGGCCGTGCAGGTCTTCTCGCGCGAGGTCATCGGCACAGCGCTTGCCACTGCCACCGGGCGGTGCGCGGCCTCCGAGGCAGGGCGACCCAAGGTGACCCCGGTCGTCGCCCAGTTCGCGTTCCTGCTCGACAAGGACAGAGTGCCCGTCGAGGTCCGGGTCGATGACGGCATCGTCGCGCAGGCCGAATTCGCGTCGGCGCCTGCGAGACGGCATCCGGCCGATGCCGCGCCGGCGCCGGTCGCGGCCGCGGTGGCCCGGGCGGTCCGTCATCTGGAGCCGCGCGAGGCGGGGTCGGCGGGCGAGGCGGATCCCGTGATTCCCGACATCGGGCCGGTCGCCGCCGGGTCGGCGGCGACCGGCAGCATCGCGGGCATCGCGACCGCCGTCCCCCCGGTTCGTCCGGCGGTCGGTG
>JAUIAI010000945.1 GCA_030425615.1 Gammaproteobacteria bacterium | reverse complement strand
CTGTACGAGCGCGCGGGTCGCTGAGCGGCGGGGCCGTGGCGGCACGGCGTCTCAGGCCACCCCCTCGACGATGACGAGGTCTCGCTCCGCCGCACCCTCGGCGTGGGCGAACAACCGGAGGGTGCCAACTGCTCCACGCTCGAAACAGCCGGGGCGAGCCCGCCCTCGGCGCACTGGCCCGGGACATCGCGCAGGCCTTGGAGACGGTCCTCAGCGTGCCCGGGATGCGCACGCGCGATCTTGGCGGCGCGCTGGGCACGCGGGCCTTCGGCGCGGCCGTGGCCGACAAGCTAAGGGGCGCGGCATGACGCAACAAGCGAAGAAGACCGCATCCGACCGGATCGCGGACATGGTCGATCGGGGCCTTTACGTGATGGAGTCCGGCCTAATCGCCGGTCTTTCGCTCCTGGCGCTCGGGCTTGGCACGATGCAGGTGGTGCTGCGCTACGGCTTCAACACCGGATTTCACTGGAACGAGGCGGTCTTCATCCTGGCGACCGTGACGGCCATGCTGGCTGCGGGCAGCCGTGCCGTGCGCACCAATGCCCATGTCCGCATCGACATCCTTGCGATGATTCTGCCGGCCCGCGCGAGCCGCCTTCTGGATCTGTTCGCCTATGTCGCCGCGCTGCTGCTGTGCGCCTTCTATGTCCATACCGGCTACCTGTTCGTGAAATTCGCGATGATGATGGGCACGGCGGCGCCGGATACGGGCATCAAGGACTGGATCGTCTACTCCGTCATGCCGCTTGCGATGCTGATGTTCTGCGCGCGATACCTACTGAAGATCCGCCTTGCCGTGCTGGGCCGGGACGACGCCGGCCATGGCCAGGAGGCAGCGTCGTGACCGAACTCATGCTTCTTGCCCTGTTCTTCGTGCTGATCGCGGTCGGCACCCCTGTCGCCGTGTGCCTCGGGGCGGCCGTCGTGCTGACCTCGCTGGCCCTGGACCCGATACCGCTGGCCGTGATCGGCCAGAAGATGTTCTCGAACCTCAACCACTACACCCTGATGGCCGTCCCGTTCTTCTTCTTCGCCTCGGCGCTGATGGAAACCGGAGGGCTGGTCCGGCGCCTGATCAACTTCGCCAACGCGCTGGTCGGCCACTGGACCGGCGGTCTGGGTGTCACCACGGTCCTGAGCTGCGTGTTCTTCGCCGCCATCTCGGGGTCAAGCCCGGCCACCGTCGCCGGCGTCGGCCGCATCATGTATCCGTCGCTCCTGCGCGACGGTTATACCAGCCGCTACGCGCTCGGGGCGCTGGTGACGGCAGGCTCCATCGGCATCCTCATTCCGCCGTCGATCCCGATGATCGTCTACGCCAGCGTCGCCCAGGTCTCCGTCCTCGACCTGTTCATGGCCGGGGTGGTGCCGGGCCTGGCGCTGATGACGGCATTCCTGCTCTACGTCGGGGTGCGGGTGGTGACGAACCGGCGGCTG
>JAUIAI010000944.1 GCA_030425615.1 Gammaproteobacteria bacterium | reverse complement strand
ATCCCGGTGACTGCAGCAGGCATCATCAACGGGCTCGGCCACGCCAAGGGCTATCGCAACTTCGACATCACGGATGCGAGCACGAACCTGATTCCCTGGGGCATCGTGATCGGCGGTGAGGAGTTGCACAACAACCACCACGCCTACGCCACTTCGGCCAAGCTTTCGTCGCGCTGGTTCGAGTTCGACATCGGCTGGATGTACATCCGCATCATGCAGGCGCTGGGCCTCGCCAAGGTCCGCAGGGTGGCGCCCAAGCCCCGCCTGGTCGGGGCCGACGCGGCCAAGGCCCAGGCCGATTCCGAGACCCTGCAGGCCGTGATCGCCCTGCGCTACGAACTGATGGCCGATTTCGCCCGTACGCTGAAGCAGGCCTGCGCCGAAGAGGCCGCGCGCCTCAAGTCCATGAAGCGCCCGGAATTCCGGTTGCTCGACAACGCCAGGCGGTGGATTCCGCTGGACTCCGAGCGTTGGACGCGCGACCAGCGGGCCAAGCTCGCCCAGGTGTTCGAAGCCAGTTCGCAGGTCCAGTACCTGATCGAGATGCGTCAGGAACTGGCCTCGGTCTGGGAGCGTTCGCATCACTCCACCGAGCATCTGGTCAAGCGGCTTCAGGACTGGTGCGAGCGGGCCGAGGCAAGCGGTGTCGCCGCGCTTCGTGAAATGGCGCAGAACATGCGCCGGTTCGCCCCGGTGAGCTGATCGGGCCGCCGGGCATCGGGGCCTGCCTCCGACAAGCCCGGCGTCTCCAGGGCTCGCGGCCGGTCGCCGCCAACAAAAAAGCCACCCGGAAGGGTGGCTTTTTTGTTGGCGCTGGGCAGCGATTACTTGATCTTGGCTTCTTTGTAGGCCACGTGCTTGCGCGCCACGGGATCGTACTTCTTGATCTCCATCTTCTCGGGCATGGTGCGCTTGTTCTTGTCCGTGGTGTAGAAGTGGCCGGTGCCGGCGCTGCTCACGAGTTTGATCTTTTCACGCATGGGGAGACTCCCTTCAGACGTTGACGCCGCGGGCGCGCATGTCGGCCACGACGGTATCGATGCCCTTCTTGTCGATGAGGCGCAAGCCGGCGTTGGTCAGGCGCAGGCGCACCCAGCGATTCTCGCTCTCGACCCAGAACCGGCGGCTGTGCAGGTTCGGCAGAAAGCGCCGTTTGGTCTTGTTGTTGGCGTGCGAGACATGGTTGCCCACCAACGGACCCTTTCCGGTGACCTGGCAAACGCGCGACATTGCGTTACTCCAATACAAGCGGATCAATAGGTTAGCCAAAGACTATAGCACGGAAGGCCGGCGGCGTCCAGGCAGTTGTCTCCTGGCCGGGGGGCAGCGGGCTCAAAGCAGGCCGCGCCAGGCGAACGACCCGGAGCAGCGGGCTCAAAGCAGGCCGCGCTCTGCGAACGACATGGTCCGGTTGCCGGCCACGATCAGGTGGTCGAGCACGCG
>JAUIAI010000056.1 GCA_030425615.1 Gammaproteobacteria bacterium | reverse complement strand
GTCGCAGTCGACGATGTTGGTCATCATGGTCACCCCCTCTTCGAGGGTGACGTAGGCGATTGCGAACGGCGACGGGCCGCCGCGGCGGGTCACGCTGACCGAGTAGACCGTTCCGCGACCGCTGGCCGGCTGCAGCACCACCTTGCGACCGCCGCAGTGGGGGCAGACGGGGCGGGGGTACCAGTGCGGCACCTCGCATTCCGAACAGTGGCCGATGAGCAGACGGCCCTCACCGGCGGCCTCCCAGAACGCCGTGTTGTCGGGATAGACGGTCGGCGCGGGAATCGTGCGTTCCTGATATGGGGTACTCATGGGTTCACTGCCTCTCGAGAATCAGGGTACCGCTGCCGTGGCGGGCACCGAGCTGGCCGCCGATGCCCTGCGCCAGCGCGAACTGGCAATCGGGGACCTGGACCGCCGGGTGGGCCTCGCCGCGCAGCTGGCGCACGGCCTCGATCACCTTGGTCATGCCGCCGCGGTTGGCCGGGTGGTTGTTGCAGAGCCCGCCCCCGTCGGTGTTGAACGGCAGCCTGCCGCTGCCGGAGATCAGGTTGCCGTCGGCGACGAAACGTCCGCCCTGCCCCTTCTCGCAAAAGCCCAGGTCCTCGAGCTGCATCAGCACGGTGATCGTGAAGCTGTCGTAGATCGACGCGTACTGGATGTCGGCCGGACTGAGCCCGGCCTCGGCGAACGCGGCCGGGCCCGAGCGAGCGGCCGCCGAGTAGGTGAGGTCCACGCGGCCACCCATGCTGTCCTTGGACGCCTCGCCGGCGCCGCGCACGACGACCATCGGACGTTTCAGGTCACGGGCGATCTCCGGCCGGGCCACCACGAGCGCTCCTCCGCCGTCGCTCACCACGCAGCAGTCCAGCCGGTGCAGCGGATCCGAGATCATCGGAGAGGCCACCACCTCCTCGACCGTGACGACATCACGCAACATGGCGTGCGGATTGTGCTGCGCATGATGAGAGGCGGCCACCTTGATCCACGCGAGCTGCTCGCTGGTGGTGCCGAACTCGTGCATGTGCCGCGCGGCGACCAGCGCATAGTTGTTGACCGTGACATTGCCGTAAGGCGCCTCGAACGGCGTGTCCGGTATGTTGACGCCGAAGTTCCGCGGCTGAAGCCCGCTGGAGGCCTCCGAGCGCGGGCGGCCGGCCAGCGTGATCAGCGCGATATCGCACTTGCCGGCCGCAATGGCCTCCGCGGCGTGGGCGACGTGGATGATGTACGAAGAGCCGCCGGTCTCCGTGGAGTCCACGTGGCGCGGGCGCAGCCCCATGTACTCGATCATGCTGAGCGGGCCCAGGCCGGGCGCGTCGCCGCCGCAGAAGTAACCGTCGACGTCGGCGAAGGTCAGACCCGCGTCGTCGAGTGCGCCCGCGGCGCACTCCATGTGCAGCTGCGCCACGCTCTTGTCGGGCGCCTTGCGCGTTGGGTGTTCGTAGGCGCCGACGATCGCCGCCTTGCCCCGAATGGTCATCGGTGGGGTCTCCTGGTCGTGAGAACTGCTGGGGACCGTTGAGTTTATCCGGAGGCGGCTCAGGTGGGCCGGAGCTTCGACAGGCGCCCGGCACAGCCAGCCCCGTGCGCAGTTTTCATGCCCGTGCCATCGCTTCTTTGACAGGCGGGCCCGGAACTTGCCCCTTCGGCTCTCGATCAGCCGGCTGGCGATCGGCCCCGCTGCTTCGTGCGTGGCGTGCCGCGAGCCGGAAACGAACTCGACTGCACGGAGAGGGAGAACCGATGCCGCGTGCGCAGACCGCCTATGAACCACCGCTCCTCATCTACAGACTCGATCCGGCGCTCGCCGGGGGGCTTCAGGGCTGTACCGAACACCTGGAGCGCATCGCCGCAATGGCGTTCGACCACGTCCTCGTCGAGGGCGCCGGAATCGAAGACAACGCAGCAGCGCCGGAACTTTGTGCGGCGGCCGAAGAGCAGGGCCTGCGCGCGCTCTGCCAGGTGGACACCCGGCAGGCGCACACCCCGGAGGCGCTGGCCGACCGGTGCGACCAGCTGCGGGCGCTCGGCTGGCGCGGGGTTCGTGTGCTCGCGCCGACCGTCTGGCCGCAGAGTCAGTGGCACGCCCTGCTCGAGCGTCTTCACACCGGAGATGAGCCGATGCTGTGCATTGGTGATGCGATCGGTGCGCCGGCCAGCGAGGGTCTCGCGCTCGCCGCTGCCGGCTTCGACGCGGTCATCGACAGCGGTGCTTGGTGGGACGGCGAAGCTTCGTGGTACTTCGAGCAACGGAATGCGCTCGCCGGATTCTGCCGGCCGCTGACCTTCGTCGAAGACGAGAGCATCGGCCGACTACGCGAACGGCTTTCCCTGGACGGCCCGGCGCGACTGACGGCCGCGTACGCAGCGGCGCACACCTGGGCATTGACGCACAGTCACGGCGTGATCGTGCCGATGGGCTTCGAACACGCGAGCGCGCTGCCGTTGCGCGGCACGGCGCTGGGACCAGCGGACTGGTCGCGATCCCTGGCCCGTGCGGAGGCGGATCTGACCTCCGTGATCGCCGACGCGCACCGATCGCTGGCGAAGCACCCTGCACTCGCGACGCCCGGCCGAATCATGCCGCTGCCGGTCGGCTGCCCCGACGAGGCGCATGCCGTACAGGGTCTGCACCGAAGCGGCAGCCGTTCTTCGACGAGCCTGATCGTGCTCCGCCGCCCGCCACGTGCGGACGCGGCCGACGGGTCTCTGGAGGCCGACCTGCGTGGAGCGGCGTTCGCGGGCGACGCCGGCCTGGAGCGGATCGCCGAGTGCACACCGGGCAGGCTCGCAGACCTCGTCGGCATCACACACGACGCCGAACGGGATTCGCAGATCTCGCTGGCACCCGTGGAGCTCCGTTGCTTCGAACTGCGGGCCGCACCGGACAAGCGGCGCGCCCCTACGAAACGGATGCTGCTGCGAAGACTCGAACAACTCGCGCCGCACCGGATCGCGATCGAAGCCGTGAGCCCCAGCCTCGATGGTGGACGTTTCCCCGTCAAACGGGTGGTCGGCGACATGCTCGACGTCGAAGCCGACGTTTTCTGCGACGGTCACGATGTCATCCGGTCGGCCTTGCGCATCCGTCACGCCGGTCAGACGGGATTCACCGAGCTTCCGATGCATGCGATCGGCAACGATCGCTGGCGGGCCCGCGTGCCGTTGACGCGCATGGGCCGATACGAATACACGGTCGCGGCCTGGCGGGCGCCGATAGCCACCTGGCTGCTGGACGCACGCAAGAAACGCGCCGCCGGTCAGGACATCTCGCTCGAGGCGCAGGAGCTTGCCCGGCTCCTCGCTCAGGCCCGCACCCCGGAACTCGACGCCGAGCGCGAGCGGGTGGAAGAGACGATCGCCTCCCTTGCGCCCGAGGCACCGGATGCGGGCGCGCGACTCGACGAAATCCTGGACGGGCCGACGGCGGACTGGCTCGAGCACCTGGATCAGCGTGACTCCCCGACCGCGCACGACACCATCTACGGTGTGACCGTGGACCGCGCCCGCGCAATGTTCAGCGCGTGGTACGAGCTCTTTCCGCGTTCCGCGTCCGACGACGAGACGCGGCACGGCACCTTCGACGACGTCATCGCCCGCCTGCCCGGGATCGCGGCAATGGGATTCGACGTCCTCTACTTCCCACCCATCCATCCGATCGGACAGACGAACCGGAAAGGACGCAACAACGCGCTGCGTGCTGACCCGGGTGAACCCGGAAGCCCGTACGCGATCGGCTCGTCCGAGGGCGGCCACGACGCGATCCATCCCGAGCTAGGGACGCTCGAGGACTTTCACCGCCTCGTGCGCGAGGCCGGCGAACACGGGCTGGAGATCGCGCTCGATTTCGCGATCCAGTGCTCGCCCGACCATCCCTGGCTGCAGACACACCCGGAGTGGTTCGACTGGCGCCCCGACGGCTCGCTGCGCTTCGCAGAGAACCCACCGAAGAAGTACGAGGACATCACGAACGTCAGCTTCTACTCCGAAGGTGCGCTACCGTCATTGTGGCTGGCGCTGCGCGACGTCGTGCGGTTCTGGATCGCGCAGGGCGTGAAGATCTTCAGGGTGGACAACCCGCACACGAAACCCTATCCGTTCTGGTCATGGCTGATCGAGTCGATCCAGGCAGAGCACCCGGACGCGCTGTTCCTGTCCGAGGCGTTCACGCGCCCCAAGGTAATGGCGCGACTCGCCAAGGACGGCTTCTCGCAGTCCTACACCTACTTCACCTGGCGCAACACGAAGGCCGAACTCGCAGAGTATCTGAACGAGCTGACGAAACCTCCGCTCGCCGATGCGATGCGTCCGAACTTCTTCGTCAACACCCCTGATATCAACCCGACCTATCTACAGACCAGCGGTCGCGCGGGATTCATCGTGCGTGCCACCCTGGCCGCCACGCTGTCGCCCTCTTGGGGCATGCTGGCCGGCTACGAACTCTGCGAGTTCGAGCCGTTGCCGGGGCGCGAGGAGTACCTCGATTCCGAGAAGTACCAGCTTCGTGCCCGGAACTGGGACATGCCCGGCAACATCCGAGCCGAAGTCACGCGCCTGAACGAGATCCGCCGGCTGAACCCGGCGCTCTGGCAGCTTCAAAACCTCGAGTTCCACCAGACGGACAACCCGCAGATCATCGCCTACTCGAAGTGGACGGACGGGCTGGCCAACCTCGTGCTGGTCGCGGTGAACCTGGATCCTCTGCGCTCGCAGTCCACCGACCTCGAGATCCCGCTCTGGCGCTTCGGGCTGTCAGACCACGACAGTGTCCGCGTGGCGGACCTGATCTCGGGCACGGACTTCACGTGGCAGGGCAAGCATCAACGGCTGCATCTCGAACCGGATCGCAGACCGGTCGGTATCTGGCGTCTGTCGCCCCTGGCCGGTACCGGAGCGACGCGCGGGAGGAAGGCATGACGACGGAGGACAGCGGACACACCGCGCGCGCGGTCATCGGCAACGACGACTGGCTGCCCGGACAAATCGTCGAAACCCCGGAAGGGACAGTTGGCGACGACACCCAGTGGTATCGCGACGCGGTGATCTACCAGACCCACATCAAGGCGTTCTACGACAGCAACGGCGACGGCGTCGGCGACATCAACGGGCTGATCGAGAAGCTCGATCACATCCGGGAACTGGGCGCCACCGCGATCTGGCTGCTGCCGTTCTACCCCTCGCCGCTGCGCGACGACGGGTACGACATCCAGGACTACCGCACCGTCAACCCTTCCTACGGGCGCATGGCCGACATGCGCCGGCTGGTCAAGGCCGTGCACGCCCGCGGGCTGCGCCTGATCACCGAACTGGTGATCAATCACACCTCGGACCAGCACCCCTGGTTCCAGCGCGCCCGCAACTCACCGAAGGGTTCCAGGTATCGCGACTACTACGTCTGGTCCGACAACGACGAGCGCTACCAGGGAACGCGGATCATCTTCCTCGACACCGAGAAATCGAACTGGACCTGGGACCCGGTGGCGAAGGCCTATTACTGGCACCGGTTCTACAGCCACCAGCCGGATCTGAACTTCGACAACCCGCGTGTCGTGGACGAAGTGATCGCGGTGCTGCACTACTGGATGAAGCTGGGCGTCGACGGCCTCCGGCTGGACGCTGTTCCGTACCTGATCGAAAGAGAGGGGACGAACTGCGAGAATCTGCCCGAGACGCACGACATCCTGCGCCGCATGCGCGCAGAGGTGGATGCGCACTTCCCCGGGCGCATGCTGCTGGCCGAAGCCAACCAGTGGCCCGAAGACACGAGGCCGTACTTCGGAGACGGCGACGAATGCCACATGGCGTTCCACTTCCCGCTGATGCCACGCATGTACCTGAGCGTCGCTCGCGAGGACCGACATCCCATCACCGACATCATGCGCCAGACCCCGTCGATTCCGGAGGGCTGCCAGTGGGCGATCTTCCTGCGCAACCATGACGAACTGACGCTCGAGATGGTGACCGACCGCGAGCGGGACTACCTCTGGAGCACCTACGCCGAGGACCGCCGGATGCGCATAAACCTCGGCATCCGGCGTCGGCTGGCACCGTTGATGGGCAATGACCGGCGCAAGATCGAGCTGATGAACTCAATGCTGCTGTCGATGCCCGGTACGCCGGTCATCTATTACGGCGACGAAATCGGTATGGGCGACAACGTCTACCTGGGCGACCGGGACGGCGTTCGCACCCCGATGCAGTGGTCACCCGACCGCAACGCCGGCTTCAGTTCCGCGGACCCCCAGCGCCTGTTCCTGCCGACGATCATGGATGCCGTCTACGGCTACCAGGCCGTGAACGTCGAGGCCCAGCTCAACTCGTCCTCTTCCCTGCTGCGCTGGATGCAGCGCCTGATCGGCATCAGACAGTCCTACCGCGCGTTCGCACGCGGATCTCTGCGCTTCCTGTTCCCGGGTAACCGGAAGATCCTGGCCTACCTGCGCGAGCTGGGCGACGAAGCACTGCTCTGCGTGGTCAATCTGTCGCGTCACGCGCAGCCGGTGGAGCTGGATCTCTCCGAATTCGAGGGACGGGTTCCGGTCGAGCTGATGGGACGCAACGCGTTTCCGCCGATCGGTGAACTGCGCTACCTGCTGACGCTGCCTTCGCACGGTTTCTATTGGTTCCTGCTCGAAAAGGAATCGGTGGCTCCTCCGTGGCACCAGGTCCTGCCAGAACCGGTACCCGACATGCCGACGATCGTCACCCGAAGCCCCTGGAAGTTCCTCGAGGATGACGGGGCCAGGACCGAGCTGGAGCGCGACGCGCTCTCGCGCTTCGTGCCCGCACAGCGTTGGTACGGCGAGATCGATCGCGACCTGAGCTCGGTCACGATCGAGGACCACGCCCCGCTGGGCAGCGGCGCCCGCCTGCTCGGCCTGGGGGCGGACTACGCCGACGGGACGCGGACCCGGTTCTGGTTGCCGTTGGCGCTGGCCTGGGACGAACAGGCCAGCGCCTCGGGCACGCCTTTGCAGCCGTTCGTCGCTGCGAGGCTGCGCTCCGGCCCAAGGGTGGGTGCCCTGGTGGACGCGACCGTCATCCCGCGCTTCGCCACCTCGCTGATCGAGCAGATGAGCCGCAGCGACGGCGGCGGCGCTCTCGTCGGCGAAGCCACCCCCGAGCTTGCCGTGCTGGCGCCGCAGGACGAGGACGACGTGCGACGCCTGAGCGGCGAGCAGAGCAACACGTCGGTCATTGTCGGCGACAAGATCATGCTCAAGCTGTACCGGCGGCGCGAGGACGGCGTCAATCCCGAGGTGGAAATCAGTCGCTTCCTCACTTCGCGGACGTCGTTCGACCGAACCCCCGCGCTGCTCGGGGCGCTGCACTGGCGCGACGAGCGTGCCGGAGAGAGTACGGTTGCGGCAGCGTTCAGGTTCGTCACCAATCAGGGCGACGCCTGGCAGGCGATGCGGGAATCGCTCGAACACACGCTGGAGACGACCCTTCCAGTGTCCGCGGCCGAGACCGCCGAGGGGGACGGCGACGAGGACACGGTGCTCGATCCGTTCGCGCGCGACGTGGCGCTCGCCTCGGTCGTCGGTCGCCGCACGGCCGAGCTGCACGTCGCGCTGGCCAGTGTTGGCGATGATCCGGCATTCGCGCCCGCCAGCGTGTCCAGGCAGACCCTCAGACACTGGGCGCGCGAAGCGCAGTCGCAGCACAAGGCGGTCATCGCCCTGGCCCGGCGGCTGCGCCGATCCGGCGGGGAGACCCGACCACCAGGCCTGGAGATCCTCCTGGACAGCGCCCCGGCACTACGCGAACAACTGGAGCGCGTGGCGGCGCTCCCGACCGACTTCGCCATGACACGGATCCACGGCGACTATCACCTCGGCCAGGTCCTGGTCACCGAGGACGATTGCGTCATCCTCGATTTCGAGGGCGAGCCCGCACGACCGCTCGAGGCACGCCGTCGCAAGGCGAGCCCGCTCCAGGACGTGGCCGGCATGATCCGTTCGTTCGACTACCTGCGGCGCACCGTACTGCAGCGACTCGGGGGCGATCAGGGCGCAACGCAGGAACGCATCGAACCCATGGTCGATGCCTGGCACGGTCAGTGCGTGCGCGCGTTCGTGACCGCCTACCGCGAAGGCGCCGAGGGAAGCCCCGGCGTACCGTCGGACCCGGCGGTCGCGGCCGCTCTGCTGCGCCACTTCATGCTGCACAAGGCACTCTACGAGGTGGGTTACGAAGCCGCGAACCGCCCACGCTGGCTGGCGATTCCGACCGGCGGCATCGCAGCGCTCCTGGCGGGCCCCGATGCGACCCTGAAGCTCTGGGAGGGCGAAGATGAATGATTCGACACACCTGACGCCCGGCGACCTGATCGGAGATCTCGAACGCCACCTGTTCCGTGAAGGCCGGCTGTTGCGCCTGTACGAGCTGCTCGGCGCGCACCCGATTTACCTCGGCGGCCGCGACGGAACCCGCTTCGTGGTCTGGGCACCCAACGCGCGTGAGGTCAGCGTCGTGGGTGACTTCAACGGCTGGCACGCCGGCCGGAACCCCCTTCGCCCCGACGGCGACAGCGGACTCTGGGCCGGTTTCGTGCCGGGTGTGGGCGCCGGCGCGCTCTACAAGTACCAGATCACGGGACCACGGGCCGAAAGTCAGGCGCTGAAGGCTGATCCCGTCGCCTTTCGCGCCCAGCATCCGCCGGAGACGGCTTCGGTCGTCCACGGTCTCGTGCAGCATCCGTGGCAGGACGAACGCTGGATCGACGCCCGGGCGGCGAGCGATCCGCGCCGGGCGCCGATGAGCGTCTACGAGGTGCACCTGGGTTCCTGGGCACGGATTCACGAACACAACGACCGGTACCTCTCCTACGACGAGCTCGCCGACCGACTGATCCCGTACGCCTGCGAGATGGGATTCACGCATCTCGAGTTGATGCCCATCGCGGAGTATCCGTTCGACGGATCGTGGGGCTATCAGCCTGTGAGCCTGTTCGCCCCGTCGATCCGTCACGGCACGCCTGACGAGTTCGCCGCTTTCGTCGACCGCTGCCACCAGGCCGGTCTCGGCGTCCTGCTGGACTGGGTGCCGGGCCATTTCCCGTCCGATGCCCACGGACTCACGCGGTTCGAC
>JAUIAI010000055.1 GCA_030425615.1 Gammaproteobacteria bacterium | reverse complement strand
GACCGGCTCGAAATAGAGACGATCGGACGTGTCGTAGTCGGTCGAGACGGTCTCCGGGTTGCAGTTGACCATGATGGTCTCGAAGCCGTCTTCCTTGAGCGCCAGCGCCGCGTGAACGCAGCAGTAGTCGAACTCGATCCCCTGACCGATACGGTTCGGGCCGCCCCCGAGCACCATGATCTTGCGCCGGTCGGTGGGCTGGGACTCGTCCTCGGCTTCGTACGTGGAGTACATGTAGGCGGTCTGGGTGGGGAACTCCGCCGCACACGTGTCCACACGCTTGTAGACGGGGCGCACACCCTGCTGGTGTCGCAGGGCGCGCACCGCGTGCTCGTCCGACCCGGTGAGATACCCGATACGCCGGTCGGAGAAGCCCGAGCGCTTGAGCGCGCGCATCTCGTCGGCCGTGATCGAATCCAGCGCCCGCTTCTCCAGTGCCAGCTCGATCCGGACGATCTCTTCGATCTGGGCGAGGAACCATGGATCGATCTTCGTGAGGCGGTGGACCTCGTCGAGCTCGAAACCCTGGGCGAATGCGTCGCCCACGTACCAGATGCGCTGGGGGCCGGGCTCGCCGAGTTCCTGCTCGAGCGTCTCGCGGTCCGTTGTCATCTGATTCAGGCCGTCGACTCCGGTCTCGAGGCCGCGCATCGCCTTCTGAAGGCTCTCCTGAAGCGTGCGTCCGATGGCCATGACTTCGCCGACGGACTTCATCTGGGTGGTCAGGCGGGAATCGGCGCTCGGGAACTTCTCGAAGGCGAAACGCGGGATCTTCGTGACGACGTAGTCGATCGAGGGTTCGAAAGAGGCCGGTGTCGCCCCGCCCGTGATGTCGTTCGCCAGTTCGTCCAGGGTGTATCCGACGGCGAGCTTGGCGGCGACCTTGGCGATCGGAAAGCCGGTCGCCTTGGAGGCCAGGGCCGACGAACGCGACACGCGCGGATTCATTTCGATGACGATCATCCGGCCGTCGTCCGGATTGATCGCGAACTGAACGTTCGAGCCGCCGGTCTCGACGCCGATCTCGCGCAGGATCGCCAGCGACGCGTTACGCATCAGCTGGTATTCCTTGTCGGTCAGGGTCTGCGCGGGCGCCACGGTGATCGAGTCGCCCGTGTGCACGCCCATGGGGTCGAGGTTCTCGATCGAGCAGACGATGATGCAGTTGTCGGCGCGGTCGCGCACGACCTCCATCTCGAATTCCTTCCAGCCGATCAGCGACTCCTCGATCAGGAGTTCGTTGGTCGGCGATGCCTCGATGCCGCGTCGGCAGATGGTTTCGAACTCGGTCGCGTTGTAGGCGATGCCACCGCCGGTGCCGCCCAGCGTGAAGCTCGGACGGATGATCACCGGAAAGCCGATGCCGCGCTGTACCTCCCACGCCTCCTCGAGTGAGTGGGCGATGCCGGAAGGGGCGGATCCCAGGCCGATGGAGGTCATGGCCTCGCGGAACTTCAACCGGTCCTCGGCCTTCTCGATGGCCTCGGGCGTGGCGCCGATGAGTTCCACGTCGAAGCGCTCGAGCACCCCGTGACGCGCCAGGTCGAGCGCACAGTTGAGCGCCGTCTGACCGCCCATGGTGGGCAGCACGGCGTCGGGGCGCTCTTTCTCGATGATCCGCTCGACGACCTGCCAGGTGATGGGTTCGATGTACGTGACGTCGGCCATGACCGGATCGGTCATGATGGTGGCCGGGTTGCTGTTGACCAGCACCACCCGATAGCCTTCCTCGCGCAGGGCCTTGCAGGCCTGCGCGCCCGAGTAGTCGAATTCACAGGCCTGGCCGATGACGATCGGACCGGCGCCTATGATCAGGATGCTGTTGATGTCGGTGCGCTTGGGCATAACGGTGAGGGTTCGGGTGCTCTGGCGGCTGGAGGTGCGGGCGGTACGGGCTGGCGGTTCGGCGCGTTCAGGATGCCTTGCTCCCGGCCTCTTCCATCATCGTGACGAAGCGGTCGAAGAGGTAGCGGATGTCGTGCGGCCCAGGACTCGCTTCGGGGTGCCCCTGGAAACAGAACGCCGGGCGGTCCGTGCGCGCCACGCCCTGGACCGATCCGTCGAACAGCGATCGGTGGGTGAGCCTCAGGTTCGAGGGCAGCGAGGCCTCGTCCACGGCGAACCCGTGGTTCTGGCTGGTGATCAGCACGCGGCCGGTGTCCAGGTCCTTGACCGGATGGTTGGCACCGTGGTGGCCGTTCTTCATCTTCACGGTCCGGGCGCCGGATGCCAGCGCCATGATCTGGTGTCCGAGGCAGATGCCGAAGGTGGGCAGTCCCCGGTCGATCAGTTCGGCGGCGGTGGAGATCGCGTAATCGCAAGGTTCCGGGTCACCCGGACCGTTCGACAGGAACAGGCCGTCGGGCCGCCTTGCCAGGATGTCGTCGACACCCGCCTGGGCGGGCAGGACCTCGATCGCGCAGCCGCGATCGGCGAGCAGTCGCAGAATGTTTTGCTTGACCCCGAAGTCCAGCGCCACGACCTTGAAGCGCTCGGTCGCGCTCTCGGCATGACCGCCTTCGAGCGACCATGTTCCGCCCTGCCATCGGTACGGTGCCTGAGTCGTCACCTCCCGCGCGAGGTCCATGCCGGCAAGACCGGGAAACGCGCGCGCCGCGGCGATCGCCGCGTCCGCGTCGGGCTGCGGCTCGCCCTCGGCCACGGCCACGAGGCAGCCGCCCTGCGCGCCGGCGTCACGCAGGCGCCGGGTCAGCGCACGCGTGTCGATGCCCGCGATCCCCGGCACACGGGCTCGCTGCAGATAGTCGCGCAGATCCCCCCGGGCACGCCAGTTCGACAGGCGCCGGGGCAGGTCCCGGACGATCAGGGCCGAGACGTGGATCCGGTCGGATTCGGCGTCCTCGGGCGTGACCCCGGTGTTGCCGATGTGCGGGTAGGTCAGCGTCACCATCTGCGAGCGGTAGCTCGGGTCGGTGAGAATCTCCTGATACCCGGTCATGGCCGTGTTGAAGACCACCTCGCCGACGGTCGTGGCGGCCGCGCCGATCGAGTAGCCGCGAAACACCGTGCCGTCGGCCAGGGCGAGCAAGGCGGCGGGATACTGGGGAAGCAAAGCGAGCTCCGAGAGCTGGCCCGCCCCGCCGCCACCGGCTTGCGCGCGCGCCGGCGTGTCGCGAGTCACGCGACCGCCGGCCGTTCACTGGGGTGGCTCCGGGGGGAGCACTGATAACAAGGACTGGGCGCCCAACGGCCGACGGCCGCGAAGCGACGCCATTGGACGCCGGGGCCGGTCAGGGACCGTTTCAGAGCGGGGATTGTAGCAGCCCGACCGCAGGCCGGCGCGCCCGCCGTCCCGGCGGCGGGCCTTCGCACGGAACGCGCCCGCTCACACGACGCCGTCGTCGCGCAGGCGCGCGCGTGCCTCGGACCCCAGGCCGATCTCGTCGAGGATCTCGTCGGTGTGCTGCCCGAGCGCCGGCCCAAGCCACCGTGTCCGACCCGGCGTGGCCGAGAACTTGGGCACGATGCCCGGGATCG
The DNA here is from genome assembly GCA_030425615.1 of Gammaproteobacteria bacterium. Classification (GTDB taxonomy): domain Bacteria; phylum Pseudomonadota; class Gammaproteobacteria; order Burkholderiales; family Burkholderiaceae_E; genus JAUIAI01. Next base: position 5,661 of record JAUIAI010000055.1, on the reverse strand, counting down.
CCAGTGAACTGCCGTCCGGCAGCGCATGCCTCTCGACCATTCCGCGGGCCGCGTACTGCGGGTCGGTCGTGAAGTCCTCGGCGCTGTAGATGCGCCCGCTCGGAACGCCCGCTTCGGCCAGACGCGCGAGCAACGTCTCGAGATCAAGCGTCGCGGTCCATTCGGCGATGGCCCCGTCGATCATATCGGCCTCGCGCGCACGTCCGGCGTTGTTGGCCAGCGCCGGGTCGTTGCCGAGGTCGTCGCGGCCCATTGCCGACATCAGACGCTTGAAGATGGAATCTCCGTTGGCGCCGATCACGATGTGCCGGCCGTCCGCCGTCGGATAGGTGTTCGACGGCACGATTCCGGTCAGGTTGGTGCCGGTGCGCTCGCGCACGATGCCGTAGCGGTCGTATTCGGGAAGCGTGCTCTCCATGCAGTTGAAGACCGACTCGTAGAGCGCCACGTCCACCACCTGCCCCTCGCCCGTGCGATGCCGGTGGGCCAGCGCGGCGAGCGCCCCGGACACCGCATGCAGCGCGGCCAGCGTATCACCGATCGACAGATTCATACGCACGGGCGGCCTGTCCGGGAAGCCGGTCACGTATCGCATGCCGCCCATCGCCTCCGCGATCGAGCCGAAACCCGGTTGCTCGCGGTAAGGGCCCGTCTGGCCGAAACCCGACAGCCGCACGAGGATCAGACCGGGGTTGTTTTCGGCCAGCACCTCGTAGCCGAGCCCCCATTTCTCGAGCGCTCCGGGTCTGAAGTTCTCGATCACGATGTCGCTCATCGCGGCCAGACGCCGCACGATGTCGGCGCCCTCCGGGCGACGCAGATCGACCGTTATCGAGCGCTTGTTGCGCGCCTGGACGAACCACCAGAGGGAGGTCCCGGAGGGATCGTCGGGCGCGAGCTTACGCCACTTCCGCAGTGGATCGCCCCCTTCTGCGCCCTCGCGCCCGGGGGGCTCGACCTTGATCACGTCCGCTCCGAAATCGCTGAACATGCGCGCCGCGAAGGGCCCGGCGATCAGCTGGCCGAGTTCGAGTACGCGAAGGCCCTCCAGCGGGCCGGTGGATGCGGGTGTTTCGGTCATCGTCGGGTCTTCCAGTTTCGGATCGTGCGCCGGTGCCGGGCTGGCCGACCTTCGCTCCTCTGGCGGGGGGTGTGTCCGGCGAACGGGTTCATCGGCGGTCTCGGAACGCCTGGGCGACCGTGCTCGCGTCGACGTACTCCAGTTCGCTGCCCACGGGCACGCCGCTGGCCAGGCGGGAGACCTGCAGCCCACGTTCGCGCAGGGCCTCCGCGATCACGTGAGCCGTCGCCTCGCCTTCCTGGGTGAAGTTGGTCGCCAGGATGACCTCGCGAACCTGCCCGTCCGCGGCTCTGTCCAGCAGTGCCTGGAGTCCGATCTCACGGGGGCCCACGCCGTCGAGGGGCGAAAGGCGGCCCATCAGGACGAAATAGAGGCCCTGATAGCTGAGGGTCTGCTCGATCGCGAGCTGGTCCGCGGGCGTCTCCACCACACAGAGCTGGTCGGCGCGACGACGCGGCGACGAACAGGTCTCGCAGAGCTCGCGCTCGGTGAAGGTATTGCATCGCTTGCAGCGACGGATGTTCGTCAGGGCCGCCTGCAGCGCGGCCGCGAGCCGTTGCGCACCCTCACGGTCGTGCTGCAGCAGATGAAAGGCGTGCCGCTGTGCACTGCGTGCCCCTACGCCGGGCAGACAACGCAGCGCCGCGATCAGCTCCGCGAGCGCGCTCGGCGCGTTCTCCGTCACGGCGGCTTCGCGCTCAGAAGGGCAGCTTGAAACCCGGCGGCAGACCCATGCCGGCCGTCAGGCTGCCCATCTTCTCCTGGGCCACCTTCTCAGCCTTGCGCAGACCGTCGTTGACGGCGGCCACCACGAGGTCTTCGAGCATCTCCCGGTCGTCCTCGAACAGGGACGGATCGATCTGGATGCGGCGCAGTTCGTTGCGGCAGGTGACCGTGACCTTCACCAGTCCCGCGCCCGACTCGCCATCCACCTCGACATCGGCCAGCTGCTCCTGCATCTTGGCCATGTTCTCCTGCATCTGCTGGGCCTGCTTCATGAGCCCGGCGAGCTGTCCTTTCATCATCGTCTTCTCCTGGTTACGGGGCGGCTGTCGGGGTGTACGGCACCTCAACAGTCTCCGGAGGATGGCGCCGAAACCGGCCGGATCGAATCCGGAACGATGCTGGCACCAAGGTCTTCCACGACCGACCGGACGAACGGGTCGGTCTCGATGGTCTCTTGCGCGCGCTGCTGGCGGGCCCGCTGCTCGGCGTCCGTGCGGGCCGCCGCGGTATCGCCCCGGACCTGGCCGACCTCGGCCTGCAGCCGCACCGCGGGCAGGCCGAGGTGCGCGGCCAGGGCCTCACCGACCCGCTCGAGCAGGCGCGTGTCCTGCAGCGTGGCGATGGGCACCCGCACCCGGATGTCCCCGCCCTGCCAGTCGATGAGCTCGCTCTGACGCATGAACTCGCCCAGCCGGCCCCGCAGGGCGAGCCGTGCGGCCAGCGCGGGCCAGTCCTGTTCAGGGCCGCGCGCCGGCGATTGTGCCCCAGCGACGTCCGCAGCGGGCGTCTCCTGCGGCGCGGGGCTCACGAAGCGCCGCTGGCGCGGCGGTGCTTCGTCCTGATCGGAGTCGGTGGAATCGTTCGGGGGCTCGAAATCCGGGTCGGGCGGTGGCTCCGGAGGAAGACCGGGCGTACGGAAATCGGGTTCCCGACCGGCACGGCCCCCACCGCCCGGGCCGGTCGGCCGGCCCGACGCCGCATCCACCCGGGGTCTGGGGGGCTCGTCGGCCGCAGGCGCCCCCTCGGGGTCCTCGCTGGGCTCCGGCCGGCGCCCGCCCGCCTGCTGACGCTCCCGGGCCGCGCGTACCGCACGCAACGCGGCACTGGCCGAGGACAGCCCCCCCGTCGCCTGCGCCTGAGACGTTCTTCGCGCGATCGGGCTTTCGGCGGGGCGGCTGGCGGGTTCAGGACGCGCCGGCGGTTCAGGGCGCGCCGGCGGTTCAGGGCGCACCGGCGGTTCAGGGCGTGGCCCGGATTCCGACCTTGCAGGCGTCCACGGTCCGGGCGCGACGGCCGCCACGTGCGGCGCTTCGGCGCTCTCCGCCTCCACCGTGAACGCGAGCATGCGAAGCAGGGCCATGGTGAGACCGGACCGGGTATCCGGCGCAAGCCCGATGTCCCGACGCGCGTGCAGCGCCACCTGGTAGTAAACCTGGAGGTCAGCCCCGGCGAACCGCCCCTGCCAACGGCGTGCCGCCGAGATGAAGTCGTCCCCCTCGCCCGTCTCGCGCTCGCCGAGGGCATCGATGACCGCCAGCGCACTCAACCGCTCGGCGAGGTCACCCAGGACTGCCTCGGGCGCGAGGTTCTCGGCGGCTATCTCGTCGGCGATGGCGACCAGGGCCGCGCCGTCACCGTCGGCGAGCGCGTCCAGGATGCGGTCCACCTGGCGGCCGTCGAGCAGGCCGAGCATGTCGCGTACCGCCGCCGCGGTCAGGGTCCCCGCGCCGTAGGCGATTGCCTGATCGGTGAGCGACAGTGCGTCCCGTACACTGCCCGCGGCCTGCCGGCCGAGCAGTTCCAGTGCCTCCGGCTCGAAGGCGACCGACTCGGCATCGAGCACCTTCGCCAGATGACCGGCGATCTCGGCCGGCCGCACGTTGCGCAGGTTGAACTGCATGCAGCGGGACAGCACGGTGACAGGCACCTTCTGCGGATCCGTGGTGGCCAGTACGAACAGCAAATGGCCGGGCGGCTCCTCCAGCGTCTTGAGCATCGCATTGAAGGCGTGATGCGTGAGCATGTGCACTTCGTCGATCACATACACCTTGTAGCGACCGGCCACGGGCGCATAGACCGCGTTCTCGAGGAGCTGGGTCATCTCGTCCACCCCGCGGTTAGAGGCGGCATCGAGTTCTATCACGTCGACGAAGCGCCCGGCGTCGATGCTCACGCATGCGTCGCAGCGACCGCAGGGGGCCGGGCCGAGCCCGACCTCGCAGTTCACGGCCTTGGCGAGTATCCGGGCGAGTGTGGTCTTGCCGACGCCTCGCGTACCCGTGAAGAGATAGGCATGATGGAGGCGGCCAGTGCCCAAAGCGTGGCTCAGGGCCCGAACCACGTGCGGCTGACCGACCAGCGCATCGAACTCACGGGGTCGCCATTTCCTCGCCAGGACCTGATGGCTCATCCCGCACTCCCGGGTCTTGGCGTACAACCGTGGCGAAAGCGCGACATGCGCCGGCACCGCGCGATCAAAGAGCGGGAACGCGGGGTTCTGTGCGAAGGGTATGCAAAGGGCACGGACGAGGATCCACGGTTCCGGAGACGACGGGCGCGGCCGAGGCCCTGCCGACCGGACGCAGGCAACGCGGGACACCCCGCGCAAGGGAACCGGTGGGCGAGCCTGAACTCCGGCACTTGTCAGCCATGACTGTGGCTGCTTCCTTCCGGACCTGACCAGATTCGCCACGTAACAATGCGGAGGGGCCCGCCCTCTTCGATTCTATCAGTCCCCCGGACCGGCCGCCGGCAGCCGAAAGACCGCAGCGCCGGCCCCCCGTCCATACGGCTATGCGATACTGGCGCATTGTCATATTGCCGAGAAGCACTGTCATGGCCGTCAAACCCGTTACCGACGCATCGTTCGATCAAGACGTCCTCAAGTCGGACAAACCCGTGCTGGTGGACTACTGGGCCGAATGGTGCGGTCCCTGCAAGATGGTCGCGCCGATCCTCGACGAGGTCGCCGCCGATTACGAAGGCCGCGTCGAGGTCGTCAAGCTCAACGTCGACGAAAACCGTGAGACGGCGGCCCGGCACGGAATCCGCGGCATTCCCACCCTGAAGCTGTTTAAGAACGGGCAGGAAGTGGAAACCAAGGTGGGCGCACTTTCCAAGTCCCAGCTCACCCTGTTCCTCGACAATCACCTCTGACTTCCCGGCGGTGGCGCCAGCCGGTCCAGTGCCCGAACAGACCGACCGGCCGTCCGCCACCGCTGGACAGCCTTTTCGAATCACGATATAGTCCGCGCCGGTTCGAGCCATCGACCGGCGCCGCTCCCGTGGTGCCGAACCGGCTCTTCCCGATTCCGCCCCCGCCCGAACCGGCATCGTGCCGCCGGGCGGCCCGGAAACCGGGACCGCATCGGCACGCCTGCGCGGCCGACCGCCTCCCGGCTGAGCTTCCCTGACCCGTCATGAGCCGCCTTTCGGCAGGCACGGGTCGTGCGCGACACGCACGACCCGTCCGACGTGACCCGTGTTGACCCCGCCAGCGCCGGCATTCGTCGGCCAGACACTGAATCCTCATGCATCTTTCCGAACTGAAGGCGCGCCACGTCTCCGAACTGATCGACCTCGCGGGCGAACTCGAGATCGAGAACGCCAACCGAATGCGCAAGCAGGAGTTGATGTTCGCGATCCTGAAACGCAAGGCCAAGAGCGGGGAGTCCATCTTCGGCGATGGCGTGCTTGAGGTCCTGCCGGACGGATTCGGCTTCCTGCGCTCGCCGGAGACCTCCTACCTGGCCAGCCCGGACGACATCTATATTTCGCCGTCCCAGATCAGGCGCTTCAACCTGCACACCGGGGACACGATCGAAGGCGAGGTACGCACGCCGAAGGACGGCGAG
>JAUIAI010000054.1 GCA_030425615.1 Gammaproteobacteria bacterium | reverse complement strand
ATCCGGCATGATGCAGACGACCGACCGGCTGCGCGAGATCGAGCGGCTTCAGTACGCCTACGCCCGTTGTCTGGACAGCGACGAGCTCGAGACCTGGCCGACACTGTTCGCGCCCGATCACTGCCGCTACGAGGTGATCCCGCGCGAGAACCTGCGTCACGATCCGCCGCTGGCCATCCTGCTCTGCAGCAGCCCCGGCATGCTGCGAGACCGGGTCCGCAGCCTGCGTGAGGCCAACGTCTACAACCTGCACTACCCGCGGCGCCAGATCACCAACGTGGAGATCGTGGGAGAAGAACCCGACGGTCTGTCGGTGTGCGCGAACTACGTGCTGTACCAGACGACGCTCGAGGGGCAGACCCGCCTCTACAGCGTGGGCCAGTACCGCGACCGGGTGGTCAACTTCGACGGCGTCTGGAGATTCCGCGAGAAGCGCGTGATCGTGGACACGTTCAGCATTCCTCACCTGCTGGCCGTGCCGCTATGAGCCTCGGGCCCCCTCGGCGACGGTGCGTGCTCAGTCGCTGAACGATATCTCGATCGAGGTGCCCGTCTCGGGGAGTTCGAATCGGACGTCCTTCCAGCCGGGTGCGCCGAACACCGACCGGCCCTGCAGCGAGCCGCCCCAGGGCTCCTTCGGGATCCCGAGCAGGTTGGTGGCGAGTTCGCCGTCGTCGTCCAGGTCGTGGAACACCATGACCGCATAGTCGCCGGCAGGCAGGTCGTCGATCTCGACCGAGACGCTTCCCTTCCTGGCCGGCACCCTCACGCCGCGCGTCACGGTCTTGCGAAACGACTGCTCGCTGTCGTAGACCGCGACGTTCAGCGTGCCCTGATCGCTGGTCACGTGGTTCAGCTCCACCGTCAGCGTGGCGGCCTGGAGCGGTCCGGCGCCGAGCGTCAGGGCGGCCGCGACGAGCTTGACCGCCAGCATGCGGTGCGGCCTCGGGTCGTTTGCGCCGGGGCGGTCGTCCGCCCGGCTGCCGGAACAGTCGGACGCACGGAGGGATTCGATCGGATGGGTCATCTCGAGCTCCAGGATCATCAGGGTTGGGGGTTGCTAGCGGCCCGGCGCCGCGAGGGCGTCGTCGAACCAGTCGACCAGCGCGGTGGCCAGCGGGCGCTGGAAGGCGGCCCTGTCGAAACCGGGCGGGTCCTCGGCAATCATTCCGAGCACCGGCCGCCACCTGGCGGCTACCGGTGCCATGAAGGCGAAGTGGCCGGCGTCCTCGGCCACCGAGGCTTCGACCTTCGGCTCCAGGCTGCGAAGACGCTCCGCGTGATCCGCTGCCGTCAGGACCTCGTCACGCCCGGCCGCGATGAGTCGGAGGCGCACGCCGGGTCGGGCGGCAGTGTTCTCGGCGAACACGGCACCGACCGGTGCGAGCATGGCGACAGCGTGTATGCGCGGGTCGCCCACGGGCATCGGTGGCATGTGGCCGGCCGGGAGTGCGAACGGCTCCGGTGCCGGATCGGCGACGCCGAAGGCGGGGTCCGCGTAGGCGCAGGCGGGGTCCCCCGCGCCGTCCGAGCAGTGGGCCCGCAGACGCGCCGGATCGGGTTGCAGTCCGGCAAGCGCGGCCACGGAGTAGCCGCCGGCCGAGTGGCCGATGGCGCCGATCCGGGTCCGATCGATTCGCTCGCCGTAGCGCGCGCTCGCCAGCAGCGCGTCCAGCACGACACTGAGTTGCCGGGGGCGTTCCAGCCAGTAGCGCGGGTCGGCAATCAGGTGTCGGTCGCGGTAGTTGTCGCCCGGGTGCGTGGGCGCGGCCACGATGTAACCGGCGCGGGCCATGGCCGCGGCGAGCGTGTGGTGGTTCAGATTCATGCCGCCCGTGCCGTGGGACAGCAGCAGCAGCGGATGCCGTCCAGGCGCTATCGCCGCGCCGCCGGCCGCCATCGGCGAGAACGGGCCGGCCTCGATGACCGCCTCCTCGGCGTGGGTGGGCACCCAGACGGCGACGTCGATCGCGGTCTCGAAGTAGGGCACGCTCAGGCGGTGAAGACCGGCGTTGTACGGCACATCGGCCGCGAGTGCGGGCAGGGAGGCCGTCAGGAGCAGCGGCAGGACGATGCGACGCGCCTTTCGGGTGGTGAGCGGGTTTCCGGACGGGGTCGGTGTCATCGGTCTGGGCGGGCTCTGGCAGTGGGATGTCACGATCGTCGCGCCGGTCACCCGTGGCGGCGAGGCCGGTGAGACGGAACGGCCGATCCGCGGCGCGAGATGCAGCCAGCGACCGTGGGGCGCGGCCACCGGCGCCGGCCGTAGAATCTTCGGTCCGGGCCCACGATCGGGGACGGTGGCAGATCCGCCGCGTCGAGGGCCCGCCCGAAGATTCCTCCAGGAGACAAGCCCATGCGCGGACGCGATGTGTTCATGAACAGCCTCGTCGCCCACGGCGTCGAGCATGTGTTCGGCAACCCGGGCACCACCGAGAGTCCGTTCCTCGACGCCCTGCGCGAGCATCCGTCCATCCGCTACGTGACCTGCCTGCACGAGGCGGTCGCGGTGGGGGCCGCCAGCTATTACGCCCGACAGGCAGGCCGTTGTCCGGTGGTGAACCTGCACGTGGCGCCCGGGCTGGGCAACGCCATCGGCATGATCTTCAACGCGCTCAAGGCGCAGGCGCCCATGGTGGTGACCGCCGGGCAGCAGGACACCCGCATGCTGCGACGCGCGCCGGTGCTCAGCCATGATCTCGCGGCCATGGCGGCGCCGGTCTGCAAATGGAGCACCCAGGTTCAGAACGCCGACGAAATGGACGAGGTCATGCGACGGGCATTCCGGGTGGACTGTGAGGAACCGGCCGGTCCGGTGTTCGTCGCGCTGCCCATCGACGTCATGGAGCAGCCCACCGCCAACGGTGCGCAGGCTCCCGGCCAGATCCAGGTGTCCGCGCGCCCGGACTCGGCCGACGTCGGCCGTGCGGCGCAATGGCTGGCCCGCGCGGGATCGCCGGTGATCGTCGTCGGCGACGCGGTCGGGCGGGCCGGCGCGATGGACGATCTGGTACGCCTGGCGGAGTTGCTCGGCGCACCGGTATACGGCGAGGCCATTCGTGGACACGTGTCCTTTCCGGCCAGCCATGCGCACTGGCGGGGCGGTGTTCCGTTCGACGCGGCCGGAATCCGCGGCACGCTCGGCGACGCGGACGCCGTACTGCTCCTCGGAGGAGCCTTCTTCGAGGAACTCTGGTTCAGTCCGGGGCAGCCGTTCCCCAAGGGTGCCAAGGTGATTCACGCCGAGCCCGCGGCATCTCTGGTGGGAACGAACCATCCGCCGGACATCGGTCTGGTCGGTGAGATGGGCGCCGTCGTCCGGGCCCTGTTCGGTGCCGTGTCCGACCAGCTCGACGCGGACCAGCGCGAGCGGGCCGCCGTGCGCGCTGCCGCGCTGGCCGATTCCAGACGCACCGCGGACGAGACCTATCGCGCCCGCCGTGACAAGGCCTGGTCCCGCTCGCCGATCTCCATGCCGCGCGCGCTGGCCGAACTGGCCGCGGCGACGCCCACCGATGCGGTGATCGTGGAGGAAACCATCACGGCCAGCCTGGATTTCGCGGCGGCCTTCGCGCCCTCGAGGGCCGACGGCTATCTGGGGGCGCGCGGCGGCGGCATCGGGCAGGGCCTGGCGGGCGCGCCGGGCGCGGCCGTGGCGGCTCCCGGTCGGCCGGTTCTCTGCGTCTCCGGCGACGGTTCGGCCATGTATTCGATCCAGGCGCTCTGGACTGCGGCGCATCTGAATCTGCCGATCGTGTTCGCGATCCTGGTCAACCGCGAGTACCGGGTGCTCAAGCACAACCTGGACATCTATCGACAGCGCTTCCAGGTGGCTTCGGACGGCGGTTATCCGCACATGGATCTCGGCGAGCCCGCGCTCGGTTTCGCGGCGATGGCCGAAAGCATGGGCGTGCCCGGCGAACTGGTCAGCGATCCCGAGGCGATCGGCCCCGCGATCAGAGCGGCCTTCGCGGCCGGCGGCCCCCGTCTGGTGGCGATCGAGATCGAAGGCAAGCGCTGACCCTGCCCTGGGGGCACCGCAGGCATTGCGCGGTTCTCCACGGCACGTCATGAGGGCGCCCGACATTGGATGAGGTCGTGGGATGAACGCCGGTGTGAACGAGGTCCTGCCGCTTCCCGCCGCGGGAATCGAGGCGTAATATTGGCAGCGACAAGTTATATGCGACGGTTTGACTGACCATGGCGAGTTCGAAGCGCGGTGAGCGCGCCAGTTATCACCACGGCGATCTGCGCAACGCGCTCATTCAGGCGGGGGTGCGGCTGCTGGCCGACACCCCGCCCGAGGCACTGAGCCTGCGGCAGCTGGCCAAGGAGGCCGGGGTCAGCCACAACGCGCCCTACATGCACTTCCAGGACAAGGAGGCGCTGATCGCGGCCATCGCGGAACAGGGGTTCCGCATGCTCACCGTCTACGTGCGGCGCGAGGTGGACGCGGCGGTGGGCACGTGGGCCGAGCGGTTCTGCGAGGGATGCTGGGGCTACGTGCGCTTTGCGCTCGAGAATCCGGCGCACTTTCAGGTGATGTCCCGGCGTTTCGAGACGCCGCCGGATTCGGCATTGCACGACGCCGGGCGGGAGGCGTTCGGAACGTTGTGCGGCTACATCGCGGACGGCCAGGCCGAGGGCGCGCTCGTCGCGGGAAACCCTGCGGAGCTCGCCGTCGGCGTCTGGTCCACGCTTCACGGCCTGGCCGGAATCCTGTCGGCCGACAAGCTGCCGCCCGATGTTTCGGATGCGGTCGAACCGCGGGCACTCGTGGTGGCCACGATGCGCCGCCTGCTCGACGGGCTGAGGCCGCGCTGAGGGACGGCCCGGCGTTCGCCTCCGGGGCCGTCGCGCGGCACCGGCGCGAACGCGGGCTGTCGGCTAGCATTGGGAGGCTGCCGGGACCCCCGCAGCCCGGATGCCGGAGCGGTTTCGAGCGCCCGCGAGGGCCCTGGACAGGCTCCCGGCGTATTCACCCACCAACCCTTGACCGGATGTCCCAGTGAGCGAAGCCCCAACAGCGCGACTTGGTGTCGATATCGGCGGTACTTTCACCGACGTGGTGCTGCTGCTCGGACAACAACTCGTCTCGCACAAGGAACTGACGACCCACTCGGCACCCGAACGCGCGATCGTCACGGGCATCGAGGCGGTGTGCCGCAAGGCCGGCGTGGCGCCGGCCCAGGTGCGCGACATCGTTCACGGCACCACCCTGGCCACCAATGCCCTGATCGAGCGGCGCGGCGCGCATACGGCGCTGGTGACCACGGCCGGGTTCCGGGACGTGATCGAGATGCGCACCGAGAGCCGGTTCGAGCAATACGATCTCAACCTGAATCTGCCCGAGCCGCTGATCGCCCGCGAGCATCGGCACGTGCTGAGCGAGCGCATCGGCGCCCAGGGTCAGGTGTTACGTCCGTTGGACCTCGACGAGGTCGATGCGCTGGCCGAGCGGCTCGCCGCCGGGCGCTATGAGAGCATCGCCATCGGGCTGATCCACAGCTATGCGAACGGCGGCCACGAGCAGGCCGTGGCCGAACGCCTGGCGCGGCGCCTGCCCGGCGTGGACCTCTCGCTGTCGTGCGAGGTGTCGCCGCAGATGCGCGAATACGCCCGATTCACCACCACCTGCGCCAATGCCTACGTCAAGCCGCTGATGCGCGCCTACCTGCTGCGCCTGGCCGAAGCGCTGGCCGACATCGGCATCAAGGCGCCGGTCTACCTCATGCACTCGGGCGGCGGCATCGTATCGCTCGACAGTGCGGCGCAGTTTCCCGTCCGGCTGGTGGAGTCCGGCCCGGCCGGCGGCGCGATCTTCGCGGCGCGACTGGCGCGTGCGCACGGGCTGAGCAGGGTGCTCTCCTTCGACATGGGCGGCACCACCGCCAAGATCTGTCTGATCCGGGACCACGCGCCCAAGACCGCCCGGGTCTTCGAAGTGGCGCGGACCTACCGCTTCAAGAAGGGCTCCGGCATGCCCATCTCGATTCCCGTGATCGACATGGTCGAGATCGGCGCCGGGGGAGGCTCGCTCGCGCACGTCGATGCGTTGCGACAGATCCGGGTCGGGCCGCGCAGCGCGGGATCCGAACCCGGTCCCGCCTGTTACGGCCGTGGAGGGCGGGAGCCGGCCGTCACGGACGCGGATCTGCTGCTGGGCCGGCTCGATGCCACGGCCTTCGCGGGCGGGCGGATTCCTCTGTCCGTGCAGGCAGCGCGCACGGCGGTGGATCACACGATCGGCGCACCTCTGGCGCTCGAAACCGACGCGGCGGCCAATGGGATTTCGGAGGTCGTCGACGAGAACATGGCCAACGCGGCCCGCGTCCATGCGGTCGAGAACGGCGAGGATCTGAGCGAGTACGCGATGATCGCGTTCGGCGGCGCGGCCCCCATCCATGCCGGCCGGCTCTGCCAGAAGCTGGGAATCGACCGCCTGCTGGTGCCACGGGGCGCCGGGGTGGGCTCGGCCATCGGTTTTCTCGGCGCGCCCTACAGCTTCGAGGCCACGCGGGGCACCTATCTGCGTCTGTCGGCGTTCGATGCCGGCCCGGTGCGCGAAACGCTTGCCTCGCTGGCCGACGAGGCCACGGCCTTCGTGCGCCGATGCGACCGTGATGCGCCGATCTCCACGCACGCCCGGGCGTTCATGCGCTACGTCGGGCAGGGCTGGGAGATCCCCGTGAGCCTGCCGGCCGCGGCCTGCGCGCACCCGGATGCCGACGATTACCTGGCCCGGTTCGAGGTCGCCTACGAGCACCTCTTCGGGCGTACCGTGGAAGGTCTCGATGTCGAGATCACCGGATTCGCCCTCGACGCCGGCACACCGTCTCCTGAGGTCGTGCGCGTGACACCCGTTCCGGGCGCCGGTGCGGTGTCGCCGGACGGCGAACGCGCGCTGTTCGATCCGGTGGCCAGACGCGGCGAGCCGGCGGCGGTCGTGGCGCGCGAGCGCTTCGCGCCGGGCCAGACGATCGACGGGCCCGCGATCATCACCGAAGACGAAACCACGATCATCGTTCCGCGCGGTTTCCTTGCCACCCTTCTGGCCGACGATTGCTTCGAGCTTCGCCGACAGGCGTCGCCGGCCGCCCCCGTGTCGTGAGATCCGTGCCACGCCCCGGGGTCGGCTTCCCGGGGCCGGCCGGTCGCACGGCCCGCGGATCACCCCCGATGGAGACGAGAACCCCATGACCGAAGCCTCCGAATCCGTTCCGATGCTCGACGACGTCGCCTGCCAGATCGCCTGGAACCGGCTGATCTCCATCGTCGAGGAGCAGGCGCAGGTGCTGGTACGCACGGCGTTCTCCACATCCGTGCGCGAGGCCGGTGATCTTTCCGCCGGGGTCTACGATCTCGACGGCAGGATGCTGGCGCAGGCCGTGACGGGTACGCCCGGACACGTGAACTCGATGGCCGAGTCGGTGGGGCACTTCATCCGCGAGATCGGTCGCGAGAACATGCACGAGGGCGACGTCTTCCTGACGAACGACCCCTGGCACGGCACCGGCCACCTGCACGATTTCACGATGGTCACCCCGACGTTCTTCGCCGGCGTGCAGGTGGGCTACTTCGCCTGCACGGTGCATGTCGTCGACATCGGCGGGCGCGGATTCACCGCCGACGGCGCCTCGCTCTACGAGGAGGGACTGCAGGTTCCGATCATGCCGTTCGCGCGCCAGGGGGTCGTCAACGCCGATCTGATCCGCATCGTTCGGGCCAACGTGCGCGAACCCGACCAGGTGGTCGGCGACCTGCACGCACTGGCCGCCTGCAACGAGATCGGGCAGCGTCGCCTGCGAGAGCTGTTCACCGAGTTCGGCATCGCTGATCTCGAGACCGTTTCTGCGTTCATCCTGGAGCGCAGCCACCGCGCGACGGTCGAGCGTATCGCCGCCTTCGGCGAGACGGCGGCCGAGAACACCATGGTGGTCGACGGCTACGACTCGCCGATCACCCTGGTGGCCAGGCTGAGCTTCTGGGGCGACCGGGTGCATGTCGATTTCGCCGGTTCCTCGCCGGTCGACCGTCACGGCATCAATGTGCCGCTGGTGTACACGCGCGCCTACACCTGCTACGCGCTCAAGTGCGCGATCGCGCCGGACATCCCGAACAACGCGGCTTCGCTCGCACCGTTCGAGGTAGTCGCGCCCGACGGCTGCATTCTCAACGCCAGGCGCCCGTCGGCCGTCGCGCTGCGCCACATCATCGGGCACATGCTGCCCGACACCGTTCTGGGCGCCCTGCACAAGATCCGGCCCGGGTTCGTGCCCACCGAGGGTGCGGGCGCGATCTGCAATTTCCACCTGAGCATCCGGCCGCGGCGAGACGATCCACCGGCGGACGCGCGACATGCCGAGGTGCTGATGTTCAACAGCGGCGGCATGGGCGCGCGGCCCGCGAGCGACGGCCTCAGCGCCACCGCCTTTCCCAGCGGTGTCTCGACGATGCCGATCGAGGTCACCGAACACGCCGGACCGATCGTCATCTGGAGAAAGGAACTGCGCCCGGATTCCGGCGGTGCCGGACAGTACCGCGGCGGCCTGGGCCAGCACATGGAGATCGGCGTGATGGACGGACACGAGTTCGATTTCAGCGCCATGTTCGACCGGCTGCAGCATCCGGCACGGGGCCGCGACGGCGGTGGCAACGGGGCGCCGACACGCTTCACGCTCGATGACGGCACACCCTTGCGCGGCAAGGGCAAGCAGAGGATCGCCCCCGGGCACCGCGTCGTCCTGGCCCTGCCCGGCGGAGGGGGCTACGGCGATGCGGGCACCCGGGACCGGGCGGAAGTCTTGCACGATCTCAGGGCCGGGTACGTGTCGGAACAGGCGGCGCGCGAGATCTACGGACTGACCGACGCCGACATCGCCGCGGCGGCAACCGGCGAGCCGGCCGCCGGCGGATCCGCCGGCTCGACGGCATGAACGGCGCCGGCGACAGCCCCTATCGCGGTGCTCCCGTCGCACAGGGGCGCGCGAGCAACGGCGCGCTGGCGAGTCGCACCATGCTCGCTCAGGGCGACCGTCTGCAACGCGCGCTGCTGCCGGCAGGGCCCCGGATCCACGTGGCGATCGGCCACGGCATGTCGAACGCGGTGATGATCGAGGCGCCCGAAGGGTTGATCATCGTCGACACTGGCGACAGCGAACAGGAGG
>JAUIAI010000053.1 GCA_030425615.1 Gammaproteobacteria bacterium | reverse complement strand
AGAAAGAAATTCGGGGCGTTCTGCGAAGCGCTGATCGCCCGCGGCCTGCCGGACAAGGTCAAGTGGGGCATCAACACGCGCGTCACCGACATCCTGCGCGACGAGAAGCTTCTGCCGCTCTACCGGCGTGCAGGGCTCGTGCACGTCAGCCTGGGCACGGAGGCGGCCGCGCAGCTGCGACTGAATCTGTTCAACAAGGAAACCCGTATCGAGGACAACCGGCGCGCCATCGAACTGCTGCGCCAGGCGGACATCTTCATCGAGGCGCAGTTCATCGTGGGGCTCGAGAACGAGACGCGCGAAACGCTCGAGGAGACCTACCGCATGGCCGTGGACTGGGACCCGGACCTGGCCAACTGGTCGATGTACACGCCGTGGCCGTTCTCGTCGCTGTTCCAGGAACTCGGCGACAAGGTCGAGGTGTTCGATTTCTCCAAATACAACTTCGTGACGCCGATCATGAAACCGGCGGCGATGGACCGCGCCGAGCTGCTCGACCGGGTGATGCACAACTACCGGCGCTTCTACATGCGCAAGGCGTTGTTCCATTACCCGTGGCGTGGCACCGGCTTCCGGCGTCGCTATCTGCTCGGCTGCCTGAAGGCCTTCCTGAAGGCCGGCTTCTCACGCACCTTCTACGATCTGGGCAAGGTCAACTACTGGGGACCCCAGTCCCGCAAGAACGTGGACTTCCACTTCGACGGCAAGCGGCGCCGTGCCGGCGCACAGACCCAGGACTGGGAGGCGGCGGTCGAACGAGCCGCGCGGATGACCGCCGAGCGGCGCGCCGGCGCGGCGGTCCAGGTGATCGACCCGGCCTCCATCCGCGTCTGTGGCGGCGGTGAAGAGCAACTCGCCGAGGACCGGGAGACGGTCCCCGCGCTGGACGTCTCCGGCCGTGCTGCCGGCCACTGACACGGCGCCGGCCGTCCGGGACGCGCGGCCGGCCACCGACACCGTGCCAGGCGCCCGGGACGCGCGGATCGGTCCGAACGCGATCATCCAGGTCGCCGAAGCGCTGCGCGCGCACGAGGGGCCGCAATCCGTCGCGGCCGTGTTCGCGCGAGCCGGCCTGTCGGCCTACCTGACGACGCCGCCCACGGCCATGGTGGCGCAGTCCGAGGTGCGGCGTCTGTTCGCGGAGCTCGCCCGTCGCCCCGACGGCGGGCGCGCCATACTCGTCGACGCCGGCTACCGCACGGGCGAATACCTGCTCGCGAACCGTATTCCGCCGTTCGCCCGATGGTTGCTGCCGAGGCTGCCGCGGGCCTGGGCCACGAGCGTGCTCGTGCGCGCCATCCGCGCCCATGCCTGGACGTTCGCCGGCTCGGGCACGGTGAGCGTGTCCCGGTTCCCGACGACCGTCCTGCAGATCAATGCCAACCCGCTGGCGCCGGGCGGTTGCCCCTGGCACGCGGCCGTGTTCGAAACCCTGTTTCGCGCGCTCGTCGACCCGTCGCTGTCGGTGCGCGGCTGCTCCTGCCGCGGCGGCGGGCAGTGCCGCTTCGAGATCAGGCCCGCTCTCGCGCGACCGGCCTCCGGGCAAGTACAATCGGGGGTAATGCCCAGATAACCCTGCGGGCGGGTCGGTGTCGCGCCTGCACCAGGGGCCGAGCCGTAGCATGTGGTTGACAGCCGCGTGTGTCTCACAGAGCACCCATGTCCAAGCAACCACCCCTCGATCTGAACGTCATCGCGCCCCTGGCTCCCCAGCTGGCGGAGGTGTGCACCCTGGTGGCCAGCGACATCGCGCTCGTCATCGGTGGCGACGGCGTGATCCGCAACGTCTCCGTGCGTCCGTCAGGCATGCCGATCGACCCGGCCGGCTGGGTCGGCCGCCATTTCTCAGATCTGGTCACCGACAGCAACCGTACCAAGGTCGATCTGCTGATCGAGGAGGTTCTCCGCGACGGCCTGTCGCGCCGCCGCGAGATCAACCACCGCTCGGGCACCGGATCCGACATCCCCGTCAACTACGCGGCGATCCGGCTCGGCGACACCGACACGGTGCTGGTCGCCGGTCGCGACCTGAGCGCGGTATCCGCGATCCAGCAGCGTTTTCTCGAGCGCCAGCAGGCGATGGAGCGCGATTTCTGGCAGCTGCGCAACCGCGAGTCCCGCTACCGCACGCTGTTCCAGGTCGCCACCGACGCGGTCATGGTGGTCAGCGCGGACGAGTTCCGCATCCTGGAAGCGAACGCCGCGGGTGCGGAGCTATTCGAGATCCCGGTGGAGAGCCTGCAGGGCAGTGACGTCGCGGTCGTGTTCCAGCGACCGTTCCGCGCGGCGGTCCACGAATTGCTCGTCACCGCCCGCGCGAGCGCACAGCCGGCCGAGATCCGGGTGCCCCTGGCCCACAAGCGTCGCTACGTGGCCCTGTCGGCCACGCCCTACCGCAGCCCGGACGGGCTCCAGCTGCTGGTGCGCGCGCGCTCGCTCGACGCCGGTATCGATTCGGCCGGCCACCAGCAGATGCTCGACTTCGTCGAGCGCATGGTCGACGCCGTCGCGGTCACCGACTCGGCGCTGCGCGTCCTGATGGCCAATCGCGCGCTCGTGGCGATGAGCGGCGCGCGCGACGAACAGGAGATCGAGGGCCGCACGTTGCCGGAGCTGCTCGGCGTTCCCCGGGAGGCGCTGGCACCCGTGCTGGAGACGCTGCGTGGCTCGGGCATCGCAGACCAGAGGCTGACGATCGGCGGCATCCGTTATCGCTTCACCGCGGCGCTGCTCGAAGACGCCGACCAGGAACACCTCGGCTTCATGGTCCGCTGCGTGGGCACACCGTCCGGGGGGGTGGCCTCCGGCGAGATGGAGACGCTGACCCGCCGCCTCGCGGGACTCGGTTCCGAGCTCGGGGTCAGCGATCTGCGTTCGCTGGTGCACTCGTTCAGCACACTGGTCGAGGGCTACCTGGTGCGACACGCGCTGGAGCGCTGCGACCAGGATGCCGCGAAGACGGCGAAACTGCTCGGCGTGGACGAGGCCGTGGTCCGAACGCACCAGGGCAGCGCCCCATCGCCCGACCAGCCGGACGATTCGTGATGCGGCCGCGGCGCCCCGGTCAGGAGCCGGCGCCCGCCGACGCGCCGGAGCCCCGCTTCGGTGAGGCCGACCTCACCAACTGCGAGCGGGAACTGATCCATCTGCCCGGCTCGATCCAGCCGCACGGCGTTCTGCTGGCCTTCGACACGCGAGGAACGATCACCCGCGCCTCGCGCAATTGTGCCGACCTGCTGGGCCGGCCGGCCGACGCCCTGCTCGGCACTCCGCTACGGGATCTCCTGCCCGGCCTCGCGAGCCACCTCGAGGCGCTCGAGACCGAAGACGCGTCCGACGAGCCGAGACCGCTGCGCATTCGCGCCGCCACGGCCGGCGACGCCGTGCTGGACGGTGCGGTGCATCGCAGCCCCGGCGGCGAAGGCGTGCTCGAGCTGATGCCGACGCGGGCCGGACCGGGCGAACCCGCGCTGGTCACATGGGACGAAGGCCCGCTGCTGACCCGCGTCAAGGGGGCGATCGAGCGCTTCGGCCGTGCGTCGAACCTGACGATGCTCTGCGACGAAGCCGCACGCACCTATCGCGACATGACGGGTTACGACCGCGTCATGATCTACCGCTTCGATCCGGACGGCCACGGCCAGATCATCGCCGAGGCGCGCGACCCCCGTCTGAGTCCCCTGCTCGGCCACCGTTATCCGGCCTCGGACATTCCGCAGCGGGCCCGCCAGCTCTACCTGGCCAACCGGGTGCGGGTGCTGGTGGACGTCGACTACACCCCCAGCCCCGTGCTGCCGCAGCGCCTGCCCGGCAGCAACGTCGAGCTCGACATGTCCATGTGCTATCTGCGCAGCATGTCACCGCTCCACCTGCAGTACCTGCGCAACATGGGGGTCACGGCCACGCTGGTCGTCTCCATCGTCCACAAGGGTCGTCTCTGGGGGCTGGTGGCCGCCCATCATTACTCACCGCGCAACCTGGCGTTCCCCGTCCGGGCGGCCTCCGCACTGATCGCCGAGGCCATGGCGACGAGAATCGTCGCCATCGAAAACTACGCCCACGCACGCGTGGCGATCCAGGTCCGGCGTCTCGAGCAACGGCTCATAGAGGCCACCTCGGCCGAGGGCGACTGGCGCTATGCGCTGTTCCGCAACCCGCAGACGCTGTTGCGTCCGCTCGAGGCCAGCGGCGCGGTCCTGTTCCACGACGATGCCATCATGACCGCGGGCGACGTGCCCTCGACACCGGAGTTGCGGGCGCTGCAGGACTGGCTCGCCGGGCAGGCCGACGACGGCGTCCTGGAGACCAACGCGGTCGGCCAGGACAACCCGGCCCTCGCCTCGCTCACGCCACTGGCCAGTGGCGTGCTGGCGGTGCGGCTGTCCATGAACCGGCCCGAATTCATCGTCTGGCTGCGCAAGGAGCAACTCGAGACCGTCACCTGGGCCGGGGATCCGAACAAGCCGATGCTGGGCAACGATCCTCTCGAGCTGTCACCACGACGCTCGTTCGAGATCTGGTCCGAGATCGTTCGCGGCAAGGCGCAGTCCTGGACCAGTTCGGAGTTGTCGATGGCCCGGGCGATCGGCGATGCGCTCGTGGACATCATCACGCAGGTGCACGCCGTGCGCCTGCTGATCGCCGAGCACCATCTGCGCGAGATCCGCGGCGCCATCAATGCCTCGCGCGAGCCGGTGATCGTTTTCGATCGCGGCGGGCGGCGGCTGTTCCACAACGATCGTTTCGCGATGCTGCTCGGCGTGGCGGCCGAGCCGATCGAGACCCTCGACGCGCTGCTGTCCCGGGTGCGCGGCGATGCCGCCCCGGCGATGCGCACGGCGCTCGAGAACGACAGCCGCTGGCTCGGCGAGCTCACGCTCTCGCCGTCCGGTGGCCCGCCCGCGCCGGTGCGGCTGCGCGCCGATCATGTTCCCGGCCCTCACGGCGGCTCGCTGGGCCTGGTGATCTCGATCGTCGACCTCACCCGCGACAAGCAGGCGGCGGCGGCCCGCGCGCACCTCGAGCAGACGCTGAGCACCATGCCCACCGAGAGCGGGTCAGGTGGCGCCGCCGACCGGCCCGGTCACGATGACCTGCTCGACGCGATCATCACCAACGCCAGTCTCGCGGCCATGGACATCGCCGATGCGCTGACCGACGACGAGACCGGCCCGTCGTTCAGGGATGTCGAGGACTCCACCCTGCGGGCGAGCCGCCTGCACCGCTGGATCCGCTCCTCTTACCGCTCATGATCCGGCGGTGAGGGCGCGCGCGATCCGCGCGTGTCGCTCGAAGGACTCCCGCGCCTCGCGCTCGACGAGCGCGATCTCGCCCGCATCGAGCGGGCACAGGTCGAGCGCACGCCGGAAGTCCGAGGGCGACGGCGTGTCCGGCCGGCAGAACGAATAGAAGGCCAGTCCCCGGTCCGGCGTCAGCCCGAAGCGCTCACCGATGGTTCGGGCGATGAGGCGCCCGCCGCTAAGATCGCCCAGATATCGCACGTAGGCGTGCGCGAGCAGCGCCGGCGGACGGTCACGTGCGATCCGATGCAGGTGCTCGCGGTAGATCAGGGACTCCGCCTGCGGCGCGATGCACACCGCCCAGTCCGGCCCGGCGAGCACCCGCAGATCCGCCGCCAGCGCGCGGCCGCGAAACAGCGTCGGGAAGATGGCGGGCGCGAGCCCCGGGGTGCGCCGATGCCGCCTCAGGCCGGCCTCGAGCGCCGCGTAGACCGGTACGAGCGACCGGAGCAGACCGACATAGGCCTGCCGCGAGATCGTGCCGTCGATCAGTTCGGCGATCACGCCCGTACGCTCGATCCGTGCGTGCGCTTCGGCGGTCGCTCCCCGCAGGCGCGCGGCCAGCCCTTCGGCAGGCGGCCGGTTCTCGGCGGGGAGGCTCATCGGGGCAGTGTGCAGGCGCGGCATCGGTGCAGGACGGACCGGACGCGTCGGCCCGGGAGCGCCGCAGTTTATGTCAGTCGCGGCAGGCGGCCGGCAACGCTATTTTCAGGTCGCGGGCGGCCCGCCGGATCGAGCGCTCGATGCCGGGCGAGTCGAGGCCGCATTCGGAGAGCAGTTCGGCACACGAGCCGTGGCCGACGATCCGGTCGGGCAGGCCGAGCCCGAGCACGCGTGGCGCGTCCGGCAGGGTCTCGAGCGCCTCGCGCACGGCACCGCCCGCGCCTCCCTGCCGAACCCCCTCCTCCAACGTCACGAACAGTTCGTGCCCGCCTGCGAGCGCCCGCAACAGGCGGAGATCGAGGGGCTTGACGAAGCGCATGTCGACGAGCGTGGCATCGAGCCGTTCGGCCACCGTGCGCGCGGGCGCGGTCATCGAGCCGAACGCGAGCAGCGCCAGCGTGCGTCCGCGGCGCAGGACCCGCGCACGACCGATCGGCAACGGCTGCGGGTCCTCGGCGAGTGCGGCACCGGGGCCGGTGCCGCGTGGGTAGCGCACTGCAGAGGGCCCCATGTGGCGCAGGCCCGTGGTGAGCATCCGCCAGCACTCGTTCTCGTCGGACGGGGTCATCAGACACACCCCCGGCAACGCGCGCAGACAGGCCAGATCGAACGCGCCGGCATGCGTGGCGCCGTCGGCACCGACGAGACCGGCACGGTCGATGGCGAGCATCACGGGCAGACCCTGCAGCACGATGTCGTGGATCCACTGGTCGTAGGCGCGCTGCAGGAAGGTGGAGTAGATCGCCACCACCGGACGCAGCCCGTCGCAGGCGAGGCCGGCGGCAAAGGTCAGCGCATGCTGCTCGGCGATGCCGACGTCGAAGTAGCGATCCGGGAAGCGCCGTGCGAACTCCACCAGTCCCGACCCCTCGCGCATCGCGGGCGTGATCGCCACGACCCGTTCGTCGCGCTCGGCCATCGCGCAGAGCCATCGTCCGAAGACGGCGGTGTAGCTCAGCGCCCCGCTCTCCTTGCTCCCGACCCCGACGGCCGGATCGAACGGGCCGGGCCCGTGGTAGGCGATGGGATCGCGCTCGGCGGGCGCATAGCCCGCGCCCTTGCGCGTGCGCACGTGCAGCACGCGAACACCGGGCTCGCGCAGTTCCGCGCCGATGGCCCGCACCAGCGCGTCGACGTCGTGTCCGTCCACGGGACCGCGGTACGGCAGCCCCAGGCACTCGAACAGCGAGGCGGCCGTGACGGCGCCGGCAGCCTGACTTCCGACCAGGGCCTGCAGGTGACGGGGCAGCGCCCCGACAGCCTCGGAGATCGACATCTGGTTGTCGTTGACGATGATCAGCAGGTCGGCGTCGCTGTCGGCGGCGTTCCCCAGGGCCTCATAGGCCTGGCCGGCGGTCAGCGCACCGTCGCCGATCACCACCACGTGGCGGCGTGACAGGCCGGTCAGCCGCGCGGCGACCGCCATCCCCAGTCCGGCGCTGACGGACGTACTCGAGTGGGCCGTCCCGAAGGCGTCGTGAACGCTCTCGGTGCGCCGCGGGAAGCCCGAGAGGCCGCCACGCTTGCGGATCGTGTCCAGCCGGCCGGCACGGCCCGTGAGCGCCTTGTGCGCGTAGGCCTGATGACCCACGTCCCAGATCAGTCGGTCGTGGGCGGTGTCGAGCAGGTGGTGCAGTGCCACGGTGAGTTCGACCACGCCGAGATTGGCGGCGAAGTGCCCCCCGCTTCGCGCGATGCTCTGCACGAGGAAATCACGCAGGCGTGCGCAGTGTCCGGGCAGCGCCTCCGGCGCGCAGCGTCTGAGGACGGCCGCGTCGCAAGGCGGGCGCGCCGCGGCACCCTGCCCTTTGGGTACGGCCCCGCGGGTACCTGCCGTCCGGTCCGTACCCCCGCGGCCGGTCGGCGGCGGCGCAGGCTCGCCCGCGCCGCGAACGATCAACGGCCCGAGCAGGTCGCCGATCTCGACGAAGCCCGGCTCCGGGCACACGCGACTGGATTCGGAATGGTCCATGCTTCACCCCTGTCGGGAAGCGGTCCGGGCGTGGCCCGGGCCGGTGTGCACTGGGTCCGGGCGTCGATCCCGGGCCCGTTTCACGACGGCGATCCCGTGGTCGCGCGCGACCGTCCGCCGGTCAGGCGGGTGCCGAGGTCGACCGCGTGTCCGGCGAGCGCGAGGGTCATGCAGGCGGCCACCCACGGCCAGCCGGCACCGGCGACGATCAGACGCATCGCCAGCAGCAGGGCCGCGCCGGCCAGCAACGTGCCGAACCAGGCGCGGAGCTGGCCGCGGGAGGCCGCCGTGCGCGCCAGGAAGACGCCCTCGAGCACCAGCACGAGCAACGCCAGGTCGACGAGATGGCCGATCACGGCCGGACCCGCTCTCGCGGTGGCCGCGCCACCGCTCCGGTCAGGCGAAGGGTCCGTTCGCGCGCACGATCCAGCGGGTCAGCCAACCGGCCAGCGACACCCAGGCCAGATAAGGCAGAAGCAGCCAGGCCGCCCAAGGGTGCAGACGCCCGATCACCACCATCAGCAGGACGATCGACAACCACAGGCCGATCACCTCCCACTGCGCCCAGTCCGGCCGCCGCCAGGTGAAGAACAGCAGGTTCCAGGTCACGTTGAGCGCGCCGGTGAGCACGAAGGCCGCCACCAGCGGCCAGCGCGCGGCGAGATCCGGCGCGCGTACCCAGGCCAGCGCCATCGCCGCGGCCTGCAGCAGGAAGATCGTGGTCCAGATCGGGCCGAACCATGCGTCCGGCGGCTTCCAGCCGGGTTTGCGAAGCGCCTCGTACCAGTCGCCCAGTTCGGTCAGCCGGATGCCGAGCACCGCCACGAGCGAGACGCCGAGCAGTGCGACGAGGAAGGGCCAGAACAATGGATTCATGAGGCCGGATCGTAACGGGGACGGTGTTCATGAGGGCGCCAACCCCGACAGATGTGCGATGTTCTTGAAAAAGATGCGGGTGTGCGCCAGGGGGTCCGACTTCACCAGCACCTTGTTCATGTACGACTCCCACGTCAGGCGCTGAACGTCGCGGTCGGCGCAGATGCGCACGAAGCGCTCGCGGCGCCAGTCGTTCGCGTACCAGAAGCGCTGCATCATGCCCAGGGCGAAGAACACCTGCCGGTGAGAGCGCATGAAGCGGGCCCGCGCCAGCGCCAGCGCGCGCGGACCCTCGCCGGCCAGTGCCCGCTCGCAGCCGGCCGCCGCCAGCCGGCCGTGCCACCGCGCGCCGCCGGCGCGCCGGGAACCCGGCGGCGGAACGGGGCAGGGCCAGGCCCGGCTCAGCCGGCCTTGGTGTAGGTCAAAAGCGTGATGAGGCCCATCGGCGGCAGCTCCTCGC